>CATPCO010000646.1 GCA_955652925.1 uncultured Xanthobacteraceae bacterium
CCTAATTGCTCCCAGTTTTGCGGCCAGTCCTTGTTCGGATCGAGCCCGACTTGCTTGAAGTGCTTGGTATTGAGGTAGTTGCAATAGCCATAGAACCACAGCGGGTAGCCGTAGGTCTTCCCATCATTGGTAGCGCCAGCAACGAACGCGGGCGCGTAGTCATCGGTAAAAGCCTTAAATGACGAATAGCCAAGGCGCGTCACGTCAAGCGCGCTGATCAGGCCCTTATCAAGCCAGATCGGCATTAGCCAATCCTGACTCACGAATCCTTCAGGGGCGGTCCCCGTGGCGAATCCTACACTGAGCTTCTTGCCGAGATCGCCGAACGGAAACCATTGGAAGTCGACCTTCACATTCGGGTTCTGGTCCGTGAACAGCCTGATGCGCTTGTTGAGCCACGGGCGCTGCTGCGGGTTATCGAAGGTCCAAAAGGAAAGACTGATCGGCGCTTTGCCTTGCGCGTATACCCGGTGCTCGAGCCCGGTGGTACTGGCTGCAAGTCCCCCCGCGCCGATCCCGCGGATGAGCCTGCGCCGGGTGAGACCTCCGGTGGAGACTCTCGCCGCCCTCGATATGGTGATGGTCATTGGCCTTCCTCCCATATTTCTTGTATTGCCCGCTTGGGGCCTCGTTGCTCATCTCATCGCTTTGTTAGCGCCGTCGCAAGCCCGAATGCGGAGGGGCTAGAGCAGATCTCGACCATATTGATTGTGATGCGGCCTCGCCGCATGCGCACCTCTCCCATAGGGCCCATAGGGAGAGGTCGGATCGCGCGCTTGCGCGCGATCCGGGTGAGGGGATTAGATTCACACGATCAGCGGTACCCCCCTCACCGGGAATGTGCGCGCCATGCGCGCACATTCCGACTTCTCCCCTGCGAGGAGAGATGGACCTGCCGGCTCGATCTCAGCGGAAAAATCAGCCGAGCTGAGAAGTGCGGCTAGAAATCGCCAAATAAGCGTGCTCCAGCCGGAGCGGGAGATCGGTCTCACCGGTTTGGGCTTCCAGCACGATCGACCCGCGCGCGAGCGCATAGACGCGATCGGCGATCGCTAACGCTTTCTCGATCAATTGCTCGACCAGCAGCACTGCGATCCCGGCCTCACGCAGCCGCTGCACCACCACGAGCACGCGATCCACCAATACCGGTGACAACCCGGCAGAAGGTTCGTCCAGCATGAGGAGCCGCGGCCGCCGGACTAAACCCTGCGCCACCGCCAGGATCTGCTGCTGGCCACCGGAAAGCGTGACAGCGCGTTCGTGCCGCTTGGCAGCGATTTCGGGGAAGAGATGGAGTACCTCATCGACGCGCGCGGCGCGCTCGCTACGCGCTAGGTCGTAAGCCGCCAGCAGCAGGTTGTCGAGCACCGTCAGCTGCGTGAACACACGGTGCCCTTCGACGACATGCGCGAGCCCCGCCTTCACGATCTCGCGCGGATTGACTCCGACAAGATCGCGGCCAGCCAAACGTACGCGTCCTGACCAGGGCAGCAGTCCCGATACTGCACGCAATAGCGTGGTTTTGCCGGCGCCGTTCGGGCCGAGCAGAGCCACCACTTCGCCCGCGCCCACCATCAGATCGATACCATGCAGCACACCGATCTTGCCGTAACCGGTGGAGAGGCCGGCGATGTCCAGCAGCGGCTCAGCCGCCGAGATAGGCATGGACCACCTCCCGATGGGAGCGGATTTCGGCCGGGGTCCCGGCCGCCAGCACCTTGCCGAGATTGAGCACGGTAACGTGGTGGCAGATATCGAAGACCAGGTCGGCATGATGCTCCACCAGCAGCACGCCGGTGCCGGCCCGGGCGATGGTCAGGAGCAGCGCACCGAGGCGTCCGATCTCCTCGGCTGAGAGTCCGGCAGCCGGCTCGTCGAGCAGCAGGAACGCCGGGCGCAGCATCAACGCGCGCGCGATCTCGGTGAAGCGCAGCTCGCTGTGCTGTAACCGATCGGCTCGGACGGCCGCGAGCCGCTCCAGCCCGACCGCTGCCAAAGCCAACATGGCGGTGTCACGCAACATAGCTTCGTCGCGCCGATGGCGCGGCAGCGAGAGCAATGATTCGACAAACGTGCCCTCGCCATCGATCGTGCCGCCAATCATGACGTTCTGCAGTACGGATGCGGAACCAACAATGCGGGGGGTCTGGAATGTTCGCGCGATCCGCATGTGCGCGCGCTGGGGGCGGTTGAACACCGGCAGCGCTGTGCCGTTCAGGCTGACTGCACCGCGTTGCTGCGCGTAGAAGCCCGAGATGACGTTCAGCGTCGTGGTCTTGCCGCTGCCGTTGGGACCAATCAGTCCATGCACTTGACCTGGCCTGATCTCAAGATCGAGATCCTCGATCGCGTGGACGCCACCGAAGCTCAGCGCCACGTGTTCCAGCATCAAGGCGCCGGCATTGGCCGGCGCGCCAAGCAGGCGGGCGAGCAGATCAGGCCGTGGGATGATCGCCCGGTCACTCTCGAGCGGACGGCGATTCTTGAAATCCAAGATCTCGGCAATCCCGCCTGGGATCGCAAGCACGATCACAAGCAGAAGAACCGCATACAGAAACGTGGACCACGCGACCAATGGCGCGGCGAATTCCGGCAGCGCCGTCAAGAGAATCGTGCCGAGCAGCGGCCCGAGCACAGAGCCTCGCCCGCCGATCAGAATCGAAATAAAGAACAGGATCGACAGGTCGAGCGTGAACGCGTCAGGAGTGATATAGGATTGCAATGCGGCGAATAGTCCGCCGGCGATCGCTGCAACAGCACCGCTGAACAGGAACACGGTGCTCAACAAGGCGGATTTCGAGATGCCGCTTGCTTCTGCCGCGACCTCCGCGTCCCGGATCGCCGTGAGCGCGCGACCGAAGCGGCTGGCCGCGACATTCGCCGTCATCCAGGTGCAGATCGCTGCAAGGCCAAAGCAAAAATAATAGAAGCCCCACTGCGAGGCGAAGGGTGCCGGGAAGATCGGTCCGGGCACGCCCACTCCGCCCCCGGTAACGCTCTGCCAAGCCAACGCTACCTGGGTGACAATAGTGGCGAAGCCAAGCGTCGTGATGGCGAAATAAAAGGTGCGCAGCCGCAGCGCCGGCAGGCCGATGATCAAGCCGAAGACGGCGCCGACCACGGCCGCGATTGCCAGCGCCAGATAGGGCGGGAACGCCGGCGTAACATTGCCCGCCGTCAGCACGCTGGTGGTATACGCTCCGAGCGTGAGCAGTGCCACCCATCCGATGGCGATCTGGCCAGCGAACCCGACGACCAGGTTCAGGCCGGACACCAGCACCCAGTAGACGCAAGCGCGGGTCGCGATCACGCCCCAATAGCCGCCGCCGAACAGAGGGAACGCGACGCCGACAAGCAGCAGCGTCAGGAAAGGCACTGCGGCACCGATGGTGCTCGCTGAGGCGTGCACGCCCGCGCGGCTGGGGCGCAAACGTGCCGCCGACGTATCCATCATACGCGGCGTTGCAGGGCCGCGCCGGCAAGGCCCTCGGGGCACGCCAGCAGGACGATGATGAACACCGTGAATACCGCCACCGATGCAAAGATGCCGCCCACCAGGAAGTTTGCAGCTTGCTGAAACAGCCCGAGCAGGAGACCGGCGGCCAGGGCGCCACGGTTGTTGCCCATTCCGCCCAGGGCGACCGGAACGAAGCCATAGAAGGTCAGCATCGGTGCATTGGCAAAGAATGCAAGCAGCATCTCGCCGCCGGCAAAACCCGCGAGTGCGCCTATCACGCCGGCGAGTGCAAAGCTCGCCAGGCGCAAGCCGCGCTCTGGCAGGCCGAGCGCACGCGCGGCGTAGGTGTCCTCAGCAATGGCCAGAAAGGCGCGGCCGGTGAGGGTGTAGCGATAGAGCAAATCGAGGCCGACGATCACGACCGCGCAGGCGAGCATCGGCAGCCAGAACTGCTGATCAAATCCGCCGCGGGCAATGTCGAAGAGCCGCGGAAACGGCTGTGGCTCCGTGCTCCACTCGATCGCCGTGAACTGCTGAACCATCAGCGCCAGCGCGAGCGTCGAGAGCACGTAGAGATGCTGATCCAGGCTCCTGAGCACCGGCCGCACGGCGACAATCTCGGTCACGATGCCGAGCACGCCGCCGCCGGCCAACGCGAGGAGGAACCCGACAGCCGCCGGCATTTCCATGCGCGCGATGAACAGCGAGCCCAGCACGCCGCCCAGCATTCCGAGCGTGCCCGCGGTAAAGCTGAACACGCGCGAAGCTGAGAACATCACGTTATAGGTGATGCCGATTAGTGCGTAGATGCAGCCGATCGCCACCCCAGACAAGACGATCGATTCGACCATCGACTCAAGTGCCGTAGCCGGGGGCTAGATTGAATGCGCCGTCCTTGAGCGAATTGGCCTCGACCATCACTATTTCGTCGTCGGGATACCCGTCGTGCTGATCGGGGGTAAAGGAGATGTCGCCGTAGACACCCGGGAAGCCCTTTAGGTTGTTGAGATAGCCGACGACCTGCGCCGGCTCGGTGCCGGCGTTCTTCATCGCCTCGGCGATCAAGCGTGGACTGTCATAGCCGAGCGCGATCCACCACATGAGCGTGTCGCCCATGTCGATTTTGGCGCTCTTCAAGCGGTCGAGGAAAGCGATGGTGCGATCCGGAAGGTTGCCGCCCGGGCCGTAACAAACCGTGCGAAAGTTGTTCGGATAGACCTTCGCCCAGTATTGGGGCTTTTCCAGCAAGGCCTTCGTCTGGCCGGAGCCGAGCGTGGTCTGGCCAACGATCGGCACGTCCCATTCCAACTGCCCGCGCGTGTTGATGATGCGGGACAGGAAACCGGCGTTGACGCTCCAGGGCATGATCGCTTCGGCTCCTGCGGATCGCATGCGCAAAAGCTCGGGCTTGAGATCCGGATTGGCGGCATCGACATTGCCCTGATAGACCACTTCGGCGCCCATGGCCTTGAGCATCGGCGCATAGGCGTTGACCGAGGCGGTGCCATAGCCGGTGGTATCGCTGATGACCGCGACCTTTTTGCGCTTGAGCACTTCCACCACATAGCGGTTCGCGGCGGCGCCGATCTGCTGGTTGGTGGGTCCGTTGCGGAAGCACATTGGATATTTCTTCGGGTCGGTCAGGCTATCGACCCAGCAGGGATGGACCTGCGGCGTGCTCGCGCGTGCGAGCAGCGGCACGACCGCGAGCGACTCGCCGGAATTGACCGGGCCGAAGACGACGCCCACCTTCTCCCCGTGCGTGAGCTCGGCCGCTCCGTTGACGGCCTTCGTCGGGTCGCTTTGGGTATCGCGAGTGATCAGCTCGATCTGCCGCCCACCGATGCCACCGGCCGCATTGAGCTCCTGCACCGCCAACTGGATTCCGCGATTGATCCCGATACCGGTGGAGGAGGAGGGGCCGGTGAGCGCCGGCAGGTAGCCGAGGCGGATCGGCTCGTTGACGGCAATCGCAGGCTTGGCAACGCCGCTGGCGATGGCGGCTGCGCCGGCGGACGCCAGCGCTTGACGACGAGTCATCGACATTTTGATTTCCTCCTAGATTGGTCTCATTCGACTCCCAAAGCTTGTCGCACTTTTGCGACGCATTATAGCCTCGGCTTGATTATCCGAGAAGCGGCCTATGTTCCGGCCTTTGCATCCTCAAGAATCATTTCAGCGCCCTTCTCGCCGATCATAATCGTTGCCGCGTTGGTATTGCCGGAAACGACCGCCGGCATGATCGAGGCATCAACCACGCGCAGACCCCCGAAACCGTGTAAGCGCAATCGCTCGTCGACCACGGCATTCTCGTCCTGGCCCATGCGACAGGTGCCTACCGGATGATAGGTGGTGGAGCCGCGACGGCGGATAAAATCAAGCAAATCATCATCGTTCTCGCATTGCGTTCCCGGCTCAATCTCCTCAGCAATATAACGTGCCATTGCAGGCGCCTGAAAGATGCGGCGCAGCACCCTGACGCCCGCCACGATGGTCTCGCGGTCCTTCGGTGCCGCCAGATAGTTTGGGTGGATCGCCGGCGCCTCGCGCGGATTGGCGGACTTGATGCGTACAAAGCCACGGCTCTCGGGGCGCAGCAATGTGCACACCCCGGTCACACCAGGGAAGGGATGCAGCTCTCCGCCAATGATGTCGGCGGAGTACAGCGCAATCGAACATTGCGAGTCGGGCGTTTCCGATGCGGGATGCGCGCACACGAAACATCCGGCGGAGATCGCCGGGACAGCGAGATAACCTCGGCGGGTGAATGCGTAGCGCAGGCCCGCCGAGCACTTTCCTCTCCAGGTGCGCACTGCATCGTTGAGCGTGATCGGTTTATTGCAACGCAAAATGATACGGCCTGCAAAATGATCGTTGAGAGCATCGCCGATACCCGGAGCATCGGCGATCACGGCTACTCCGAGCGACTGCAACAGCGAGGCCGGTCCGATCCCGGAAAGCTGCAGCAGTTGCGGCGAATTGAAGGCTCCCGAAGCAATGATCACCTCGATCTTGGCGCATGCACTACGTTTGTCATTGCCTAGAAGATACTCCAGGCCGATCGCGCGTCGACCATCGAAGAGAATGCGTGTGGCGAGCGCCTCCGAAACGACTTTGAGATTGGCGCGTCGGCGCGCAGAGCGGAGATATCCGGCTGCGGTCGAGGAACGTACCCCCTTGCACATGGTGGTCTGGTAATAGCCCGCGCCTTCCTGCGCTGATCCGTTGAAATCGTCGTTGCGGCGATACCCGCATTGCTGCGCGGCCTCAATATAGGCTTCGGCCAGCGGGTGCCGGTCGCGCAAATCTGAAACAACAAGCGGCCCGCCAACGCCGAGGAATTGATCTGCGCCTCGGTCGTTGACTTACGCTTAGCGAAAATAGGTTAGGACGTCGTCGTAGCTCCA
>CATPCO010000647.1 GCA_955652925.1 uncultured Xanthobacteraceae bacterium
ACTGCACATATGCCCAGCTCGAAGTGGTTCCGCCGCAAGAGCTGATGGCGATTTTTGCCGGCAGCCGCTGAGGCTCGAGACATGTTCATACATCCTTTTTTTTTGAGGCGCGCTTCGTACGCCATTCACGCGCCGGATCGTCATCAGGGTCGGGAGCTTCTTGCGGAGGCCGTAGCCCTTCGGGCACATGGCGGAGGTTCACTCGGATGCGGGTCCATGTGGATGACCTGCCTCGCATAGAGTCGACCAACACGTCATCCACCGCGAGAAGTCTGGCCACCTGGGCATGTTTGCTCTTCCACCTTTCCAGACCTGCCAGCGCAGCGTCTCTGTTGGGAGAGTTCGCCACCACCACGAGCGGCATCTTCGTGCGCGGCTTCTTCGCGGTGGACTTGGCACGCGAAGGGGTAACCCGCCGCGCTTCGCCCTCCATCTTGCGAAAGTGCGGGGGCCAGGGTGCATCGCCGAGGCCCGCGGCCTCGTCTTTTGCCGCGAGCTCGAGCAATTTTTCGAGCGAACCTGGCGTGGTGTCGATGCCTGCGTGCGGATCGCCGAGCTCCGCGAAACGCTTCGGAATGGTGAGTACTGTAAAGTCGGCTGGCTCGCAGTCGGGGACCTCGTGCCAGTGAAGCGGCGTGGACACACGGGCGTCGGGCAGCGGGCGCACAGAATACGCAGAGCACGTCGTCCGGTCCTTCGCGTTCTGGTTGTAGTCAAGGAACACGCCGTGACGCTCCTCTTTCCACCATTTCGAGCTGGCCAGGGCCGGCGCGCGCCGCTCGACTGCACGCGACAGCGCGAGCGCCGAACGGCGCACTTCGCCGAAGGTCCAGCGCGGTTGGATCGGCACATTCACGTGCATCCCCCGTGAACCGCTGGTTTTGGGCCAGCCGCGAAGTCCCATCTCCTCCAGGAGCGACTTCACTTCAAGAGCCACACTGCGCACGTCCGCCCAACTGAAGCCGGGGCCTGGATCGAGATCGACCCTCAACTCGTCCGGGTGGTCGAGATCGCCGGAGCGTACGGGGTGCGGATGTAGCTCAATGCAGCCTAAGTTGATGATCCAGGCGAGCCCTGCCGCATCATCGATCACGACCTCTTCCGCAGTGCGGCCCGAAGGGAAGGACAGCGTTATCGTTCGCAGCCACGGGGGCCGCTCGGTGGGCGCGCGCTTCTGATAAAACGCCTCTCCTTCGGCACCGCTAACGAACCGCTTGAGAACGAGCGGACGATCCTGGATTCCGGCGAGAGCTCCTGGCGCGACCGACAGATAGTAGCGCAGGATGTCGAGTTTCGAGAGCTCGTCTGCCTCGAAAAATAGGGCTTGTCCGGGTTCGTCACGCGGACCTCGCGTCCCTCGATCGAGAGCAGCTCGTTGGTTTGTTCTTTCCTCACAAAAACAGGCTACACCTTTTTGCGAAAACACCGCGCGCAGCCTCGGACTGGGAGAATTCCTGCGACTTCGTCGGAATCCCGCGAACTCGAAGTCTCCGGGACCATACTCTTGGCCGACCAGGGTGGGGGAGTGCTACCCGCACAAAGAACCCAATGGCGAACCCGTGGCTCTTCGCGATTATAGCGATCCTCCCTACGCTCGGGATCGCAGATGACCCATCACTGCCCACTCGATCGCTCCAACAACTCCCTCAGATAATTTCCCCAGATCGCCGGGAGGGAATGCGTACCGTGGCCTCGGGTCGCGTCGGTGATCGGCAACAGCACGTACTTGCCTTGCTTGACCCGCTGAATGTCCACGTTAATGATCTTCAACTCCGGAGGGTTGATCTGATCGTCTGTGTTGACGGCCGTGAGCGGTGCGGTGATTTTGTCCAGTTGCGGCTCCGGGTTGTAGTTCCTTGATGCATCAAACTAGTAGAGCATGTCGTTAGCATCATTGGTCTTCGAGTGCGTGGAGATGTAGTTTTCCAGAAAGTCATCCGCCTTCTCGCGTGTTGGCGTTTGCTTCTGCATTGCAGCGGGCTGCTACCCATAATCAGAAGCAAATCCAGCGCGCGGCCAACCTTTGCGGCTGCTGCGTGTATTCGCCATTGTTCCAATCAGGAAACAGTAACGGGCGAAGGCCTTTGTCCCTCCGAGTCACGCAATCATAGAGCGCACTCACTTCACAGGCGCCTGTTGTTGTCCGACTAGGCCAGCGCCTGGGAGATTTGCTATGCCATGCTCGTAATTTCCGCGTGACCGGTCAACTGGCATAGGGACTACTCCCAAAACACCACCGCACCCAAGCCGACCAAGGCAAGGGTGAGCAATAGGTATCCAGTACCCAGCAGCGTGAATGCCAGTATCTCCATAATGGCGGCCTTCTTTGAGTTCACGAAGTTCTCGTGCATCTCGGAAAGAAGCATTTGTACCCTTTGTCTGCAAGAACTCCACTACTTCGTCTTTTACTTGCCAAAAGATCAACCAGGGGTGCGTTCGGTGTTTCCCGCATGCCGCGGTTCGATCATTAGGGTCCAGACCTCCAAATCGCTGACATCCGCCGACGAACAAAGGGCGCTCCGGCGACGGTTGCCCGGCTCGTAATGGCTCCGTACCGGCGCGAACGGAACTACGGGCCGTGCTGGATCGTTCGGCGGTCTAGTGACGCAGGCTAGCGA
>CATPCO010000648.1 GCA_955652925.1 uncultured Xanthobacteraceae bacterium
AATTCCTCCGGCGTGCCGCCAAGCGGCTCGAATGCCTGCGCCCTGAGCTTGGCGATGATGTCAGCGTGCGTGAGCGCCTCATTCGCGGCGACTGCAAGCTTCGCAATTACCCCATGCGGCGTGCCGGCAGGTGCCATGAGACCGAACCACACGCCGGCATCGAATTCAGGTAGGCCCGCCTGCGCCATGGTCGGCACATCTGGCGCGATCTGCGAGCGTTTGAGCGAGGTTACCGCAAGCGCCTTGAGCCGGCCCGATTCGAGATGTGGAATAATCGTGGAAGCCACTCCCAACATCATTGCTACGCGCCCAGCCAGGAGATCCGTCACCGCCGGCGGGCTTCCCGGATAGGGCACGTGAACGAGCCTGATATTCGAGCGCATGGCGAAGAGCTCGGTGGATAGGTGCGGTGTGGTCCCCGGCCCGACCGATGCGTAGGTAAGCTCGCCTGGCTTGGACTTTGCGAGCGCAATGAGCTCCTTGACGCTCGACACGCCGAGCGATGGAGGAACTGCAAGAATGAGCGGCAGGAGAGTCAGTGCCGTGATCGGGGCGAGATCCTTGCCGAAGTCGAAGCGCAGATTTGAGCTGATAAATGCATTTGTGACGTTCGACGATGTGCCTATGAATAATGTGTAGCCATCCGCCGGGGCGCGCACGACCGATTCTGCCGCGATGCTGCTGCCCGCGCCGGGATGGGTCTCGATCACCAGCTGCGCTCCCAGCGAGCGGCTCATGGCGTCTCCCACCAGACGGGCCGTGATGTCGGCCGCCGACCCCGGCGGGAAGCCAACGATCACGCGAACGGGCCGCGACGGAAAACTCTCCGCGCGCGCGTCCGGGAGAGCGGCAAACGCGCTAAAGGCGAGTGTCAAAACCACGACAGTCAGGCGTTGCAAGCGGTCCTCCCCTGGGTTCGACTTGCATTATGCACATTTCCGCGGATTTGTGCTTGCGCTTCGCGCAAGCTACGCGCTACCGCGTCTTGCCATCAACAATCGCCTGTGAGCTCGCATGCGCAAACGCAGTGCCGGCATTCTGATGTATCGGCGCCGTCCGGCGATCATTGAGCTTCTCCTCGTCCATCCCGGCGGACCATTCTGGGCAAAAAAGGACCTCGGTGCCTGGTCCATTCCGAAGGGCGAATATTCCGAGCGCGAGGATCCGCTCGCGGCAGCAAGGCGGGAGTTCGAAGAGGAGACCGGGGTGCGTGTCGATGGTGAGTTCGTGCCGCTCGGGGATCTTCTTTCGCCCGGACGCAAGATCGTGACCGCCTTCGCGCTTGAAGGCGATCTCGATCCGGCGCGGTTGCGCAGCAACGAGTTCGAGCTGGAATGGCCGCCCAGGAGCAGGCGCAAGAAATCTTTTCCGGAAATCGACCGTGCCGCCTGGTTTGCTCCCGACGAAGCGCGACGAAAGATTCTGGCCGGTCAGGCCGAGTTCATCACGCGGCTGGTCGCGGCACTGGCGGCGTAGCAAAGGCGCGCGATGCCGAGGCCGACTACTACTCTGAATCCTTCATGCGCGCGGCGTGCCCACGCCTTGGTGCACGTGCGCACAGCGTGGACGCAGTCAAGCTTGCGCAGACTGCGTAAACTTGTCTGCGCTGCACGCCATTGCGCACCCTACTCGACTGCTACTCGGCGGCGCGCATGCCCTCGCCGCGGCCGACCTCCCACATTCCGAGAAGGCGCTGATGCAGTGCCTTGGGCCTCTCCAGAAAGAGCCGCGCTGCGAGTCGCTGCGCGGCCGCGACGTGCGCTGCTCTTCGTTGCACGATTGCCGGAGAGAGGCGTGAGCGCCAGCGTGCCAGCGGCTGGTGCGGCCCGGTCAGGCTTGCCAGCACAAGGAGATCCTGATGCTTGCCGAGCCGCTCGCGCAGGCGCTGTGCTTCGCCGGTCCACATTTTCACGAACCGCGGCCATAGCGGCTCGATGATCTCGATCTGATAGCGGTGAATGACGACGCGTTTGCGCAGCTCGTGCAGCGCCTCGGCGCTTGCGCCTGTCCAATCCGCGGGAATGAGCATGCGCGCGCCACGGTAGCCGCGGGCAAGCGCGCCGGCAACGGAATCGAAGCTCACCCCCGCGAACGGCCAGGCGCCGACCGCGCTTTCCGCTTCGTCGAACATGCGGCCAAGCGCCAGGCGCATGTCGGCGTTGAGCGTGGTGGCCTCAGCCGCGCAGCGGATATCCTCGATGCGTTTGCGCAACCCTGCGATGGACCGTTGCGAAAGCGCGAGCTCATCCTTCTCGATGTCGGCGAGCGCATCAAGTGCCGATTGGCCGTCGCGCGCGCCCGAGAGCGCGTGGGCGCAGTCGCGGCCGTGATCGCGCAGTCGGCGTGCTTCCGTTCCCACGAGCGGCTCAATAAGACGCAGCAGTGCGCGCCAGCGCTTCATGGCGCGGCGAAAGTCGTGCACGGCCTGTGCGTCGGACTTGCCCGCATCCTCTATCGCGGCGCGTGCCTCGCTCAGACAGTCGCGCAGAACAGCGCGCATGGCCTCGCCGACCGAGGTTGCGTCCGAGGTCAGGGCGGGCCGGTCGTCCATTGGTAAAACGGGCTGCCGTCAGGGAAGGGGCCTCACTCTACTCCAGGCAGCGGGACGGCGGAACGCCCCGCCGCGCCCTTTCGGCTGCTCTTTTCAAGCAGGGCCGCGGTTGCTAGATAAGGGGGGTGCGTAGCAGCCTGCGCGCGATTTTCACGCGATTGACGGATTGGCGCGGGGTGGAGCAGCCCGGTAGCTCGTCAGGCTCATAACCTGAAGGTCAGAGGTTCAAATCCTCTCCCCGCAACCAAATAAAACCCCGTCAACTCAGTAGGTTGGCGGGGTTTTTCATGCGCCGATCTGCCAAAATGCCTTCGCGTCGGGTTATTCTGTAAAGTGCCAATCAGATCAATGCTTTCCCAGAAATGCTTGAACCGGTCAGGTGCCAACTCGGTGTAGCGCACCGTGTGCTGGATGTTGCTGTGCCCGAGATAGGCTTGCAGGGAGCGGGTATCGTGTCCTGCGTTCGCGAGCGTGTACCCGCAGGCATGTCGCAGCATGTGCGGGTGCACTTTCAGCTTGAGCCCGGCAGCCCTGCCCGCCCGCTCCATCATCCGGGCAAACCCGCGCAGCACTTGGTCAATGCTGCATCACGCAGCAAGCGCCTTGAGCGCGGCCTTGGGATTCTTCGCCACGATGGTCAAGAGCGAGCGAGCAGCTGGGTCCGGCAGTACCCGGC
>CATPCO010000649.1 GCA_955652925.1 uncultured Xanthobacteraceae bacterium
ATTCTGATCGAGGCACGGGCAAAACGGGAAGGAGCCGAATTACTTCTTGTTTGCCGACAAATCGCCCAGAACCTCATCTTTACGCTTCCTAGACTTCCGTTTGCGCAGGTATCGTAGCTCGGGCCGCGCTCTTCTCGGAAGGAGGATGGGATGCTTTTTCTAAGACGCCAACTGCTTCGAACTCTGTCATTTGCTTTCGGGTCGAGCGTCATCTTGGGGCGGAACCAACTCGGCATAGTGGCGCAGACAGCCACACAGCCAAAGGTCTCTCCTCCCCCTGCGGGGGACACTGTTCGCGATGGATCGCTGGAGGAACCGAAATGGAAAAAGTGACCGGAATCGGAGGATTCTTCTTCCGAGCCAAAGATCCGAAAGCGCTGGGGCGTTGGTACCAGCAACACTTGGGGATCTCGCTGACGCCATCGAGCTACGAGGATTCCGTTTGGCAGCAAGAGGCCGGACCCACCGTTTTCGATCCTCAACCGGAGACGAGCGACCTTTTCAAGGGAACCGACAAGGTCTGGATGTTGAACTTTCGAGTCCGGGATCTCGACAAAATGGCAGCCCAGCTACGAGCCGCTGGAATCGCGGTCGAGATTGACCCGCAGTCTTATCCCAACGGCCGGTTCGCCAGCCTGCACGACCCTGAGGGAAATCCGATCCAATTGTGGCAACCTGCAAAGCCAGCCGCCCCACGCTAGTTTGCTAAACAATCCAGGACTGTTTCTAGATTTCTCCTGGGTTACGGGCAAACAGGAAGAAATCCCAAGGTAAGAGTTGCCGACGACTCTTCAAGTAACCGCCCGATTCTGGCGTTGTGAGTCTAATCGCGAGGTTACGCCAATAACGACAGCTGTGCCCAGACCTCGGGTGGAGCAAAAAGAAAAGTGCGGAGTTCATCCACTCCGCACAAGGTTCATCAATTTGCGTCGCTAAGACGCGACTACGCTGCTTTTGCTACTTTGCGCAGTGATCGGAAGCCCGCGCGCACCTCTTCTGAAAGGAGTTGCGGTTGTTCCCACGCAGCAAAGTGTCCACCTTTGTCGAGCTTGTTGTAATGGATGAGTTTGGGAAACGCACGCTCAGCCCAACTCCGCGGGGCCGGGTAGAGCTCGTCAGGAAATACGCTCACGGCCACCGGGATGGAGACGCCTTTGGCATTGAAATACCCGAGTTTGTTCTCCCAATACAGACGGGCGCCAGAAATCGCTGTGTTCGTCAACCAGGTGATCGTGATGTTGTCGAGGATGTCGTCTCGCGTGAGGCCTTCGGGGTGTCCGTTAAAGACACGCGCGATCAGCTCGTAGCTGCGCGCGTCGTGGTCAAGAAAATAGGCTGCCAGGCCGACGGGGGAATCCGCCAACCCAGTCAGCGTTTGCGGGCGCAACCCCATTTGGAATCCGTAGGCGATGCCCTTGGAATATACAAACTGCAGTCGCTCGTAAGCGATTTTCTCTTCGGCTGAGAGACTGGACGGTGCCGGCGCTCCGGAAAAGGCCGCCTTGTCGATGTCGGCTGGAAACACGCCAGGCATGTTGGTGTGAATGCCGATCAATTCCGGATGCCCCTGCGTCGCCATCACCTCAGTGATGACCGCGCCCCAATCACCGCCTTGCGCCACAAATTTCGTGTATCCAAGGCGTTTCATCAGTACGACCCAGGCACGTGCAATGTGGGGACCATCCCATCCGGTAGTGGTGGGTCTGCCTGAAAAGCCATAGCCTGGCATCGACGGAATCACCAGATGGAACGCATCGGATGAGCTGCCGCCATGGGCCGTGGGATTGGTCAGTGGATCGATGATCTTCATCTGCTCGATAATCGAGCCCGGCCATCCATGCGTGACGATGAGCGGCAACGCGTTTTCATGTTTCGAACGAACGTGAATGAAGTGAATGTCCAGCCCGTCGATCTCGGTGATGAACTGCGGCAGGGCATTCAGTTTCGCCTCCACCTTCCGCCAGTCGTATTCCGTCCCCCAATAGCGCGCGAGTGCCTGAATCGTCGCGAGCTGCACGCCTTGCGATTGATCCGGGACCGTTTCCCGATCTGGCCACTTGGTTGCGTTGATGCGCCTGCGCAATTCGGTGAGTTCCGCTTCCGGAACATTCACATGAAATGGACGAATCGCATTGTCAGATGCCTGCTTGTTGCCTTGTTGTGTAGCACTGGTTTGAATCATGGTGTCCTCCTTTTGAGTAGTTTTGGATTTGTTGGTTTGAGCCATGAGCCAACAGTTCAACGCCAGCCCTGACAACCTGACGAACGCATTTGATTGGCTGCCGTGAAAATACTTGCCACGGAAACAGCAAGCACAATTCCCATTAATTGCGCCCAACGACCTCGGTACACCTCACCTCACGCACACGTTTTTAGGGACTAAGTCCAAATATTGTACTGCCGGCTTCGTAACTTTTGTCAACAAGGGCGGTATCACTCACGAGCGGGACTGGCTGGTCGGGATGCTGGTCGTGTCACGGGCTACCCGGAAGTTAACGGCGGAGCCTTCCAACTTCCGGTGCGTGATGAATAAGAAGGTCCGTGAAGTTGTCACGGCCAACGGTGGCGCAATAGTCGGAGAGGAGTACTTTCCCCTCGATCACACGGACTATCGCAAGACTATTGACAAGATCACGTCCAGCGGTGCAGAGGTGGTATTCAATACGATCGTTCCTCCTGGGCTCACGCCATTCCTCGAGCAGCTTTACAACTCTGGCTTCTCGAAGCGAGGTGGACACCTGGTCTGCACGTACTTCGACGAGAACATGCTGAACATGGTGCCAGCCGCACACGTGGAGGGTCTCTACAGTTGCCTAGACTACTACCAGAGCGTCAGCGATCCATTCAGCAAGAAACTTCTCGATCAGTACGACAAGCTCTATCCAGGCAATGCCAAGTTTACTGCCGGCAGTGCGTGTTCAGGCCTGTACCGAGGTTTGAAGTTCTGGGAGGCTGCTGTGAAGGAGGCCGGCTCTCTTGAGCAAGAGGATGTCATCAAGGCACTCGACCACGCAAAGATCGCTGAAGGGCCGGGTGGTCCAGCGGAAATGGTGCCCGGCCAGCATCACGTTCGGATGAACATGTACATCGCACAGGCAAACATTGGTAATTTCAAGATTATCAAGAGCCTGGGGGCCATTGATCCAAACGAGGACACGGTCCTAAGGCGAGATTCTGCTGCTTGAATTGTGGTGCTCACCACTTAGGTCGCGATTCACTAGCGCTGGGGTCAACGTGTCCCATCCTACACGCTACTGCCCGTTCTGAATCGCTGGACGCGAAGGGGTGCTGCCCCTCTCTCGCGTACCAGCCTCCGGACTGACGTCCAGTTTGCCTGCGCTTCGACCCCCGTTACGCTGAACTGGTGCGCAAGATCGGGTTCCCGCAATAATGACGGTGGCTGTGCGTTTTGCCACAACCCCGCCTTCGCGCCCGTGATTGCAGAAGTCGCGGGAAGGAACGCAAACAAGGGTTCCATAACCCCTCACCCACGGTTCTGGGCGGTTGACGGGCTTAACCGGCCAATCTCTGCCCATTCTCAGGGTATGCGAAGTTTGCTCGGCTTCCGGCTCAGATCCTGGCAGATCAACGCCGAGCAGAGGCCCTGTGAGTTACTATTCTCTTTATCCCACTTTTCGCCCCGCCGCACAAGCTCGAAAGCGACTGGGCGGAGACTGCGACAAGGTCATCCTAGGCAATACCCGGCTTGTGAACACGATTCGATCAGCGGCCCAGGGACGTCGCTGCGCAATGCAGGCGCATGACGAACCGCACGACGAACTCCAGCTGGAAGAGAATACAGCTTCTCACCCAGAGACTTTTGCGGGTGTGACTCAGGAGAATTAGCCGGTAATCTTCGGCAACCCGGAAGGAATCTTCATTACTCTCCGGGCCGACCGTTTGAAGTACCCCTGTGCTGCAGTTGTAAGATCAACAGCTGTGACGGGCGCTTATAGTCGGATCTTACATCGCCCGCCATGCATCTCTTTTTCGACAACATGCGAACCGTAGGCATGATCGGCGGGCTTGGGCCTGAGTCTACTATCGACTACTACCGCTCCATCATTGCGCGCTTTCGCGCCCGCAAGCCGAATGGGGGATACCCGCACGTCATCATCAACAGCCTTGACGTCGATAAGGGCATTGCCATGCTTGACAGTGGGCGGCTCGACGACTTGGCGGATTATCTTGCTGCGGGCATAGAGTTGCTGGCGCGTGCAGGCGCGGACTTTGGATTTATCGCGGCGAACACGCCGCATCTTGTGTTCGACGAGGTCCAGCGCCGTTCGGCGATCCCTCTTCTCAGCATCGTGCGCGCCACTTGTGATTACACCAAGGCGCTCGGCCTGAAGAAGGTGGGCCTGTTTGGAACGGGATTTACTATGCGAGCGAGCTTCTACCCGGAAGAATTCCAGCGGGCAGGGATCGCCCTGGTTCGACCAAAAGAGTCAGAGCGGGAATTCATTCACAGGAAGTACATCGGTGAGTTGCTGAAGAATCAATTTCTGCCGGAAACCAGGACGGAGATTCTGAACATTGCGCAAAGGATGAAGCACGAAGACGGCATTGAAGGGTTAGTCCTCGCCGGCACGGAGCTCCCGTTAATATTGCGCGACTCCGGCAGTCCCGGTATCGAGTTTCTCGATACAACCGTGATTCACGTCGAAGCCATTGTCGACGAGTTGCTGAGGTGAATGGCGGAGTTGCGACGATTATTTCCCGTTAGCCCGTCATCCGAGCGCAATGCCGAGACGCAACGATTGGTTGTTGGGGAGAAAGGTCGGCTTAAGTGTAGCCGACTAGCGCGGAGCGGGCGGCGGGTCAAACACTCACTGCAGGCGAAGTTGCAATGCTAGATTTGTTGAGTATAGGTGGAAATCATGGACTCATGCGGTCTTTGCAAATCACTCCAACTTCCTACGGGGCTGCTTCCAACTTCAACTATCTCTCCATTTCGGTCGCCCAGTTCAGAATGACGGACAAAGGCGCCGCATTCGGCTCGTCCACCTTGGTGTTGATCAGGAATCTCTGGCCATCGGCGGTGACATCATAAGAAACCCGGTCAAGCACCGAAATTGGCTGTCGCAAGTGCGCTTTAAACAGTGTCACCGGCGAACCAGCTTCGAAGTTGCCGCCTGCCCTGACTGACACGGCCATCATCTTTCCTTCCGCCGACAAGTAGAATAGCTCCTTTCCGTCTCGCCTCCAGCGCGGCTCCTGTCCACCTACCTTGGACACCTGCCATTTGGTGTCGGCGTTCGGAAATGGTGAAACGTAGATTTCCGAGTTCCCAGTTTCGCTTGAGGAGTATGCTATCCATTTGCCGTCCGGCGAAAACTGTGCGTTCCGAACGGCCCAGTTTCCCTGCAGCAGCGGCTTCGGTTGCCGATCCGATATCGACACATACCACAGCTCTCCGGTCTTAAAGCTGAGCAGGTACTTACCGTCACGCGACCAGTCGCTAGGACCTTCTACGGAGGGGATCGAATCGCCAATCATCCGCTCTGAGCCGGATCCATCCGCTTTTTTATCGAGTAAGGCCCACGAGGACTTTCGCAGGCCTCCAAAAACGTCCTCTTTGCCATCGGGACTCCAGACGGGAAGTTCATTTAGCCCCGGACCGAAGGTGAGCCGTCCCACTACATCGCTGGCCAACTCGTGGATCCAGATGTCCACGTGTCGCCCATCCCTGTCCGTTTGTTCAAACGCCACCCGCCGACCGTCTGGCGAGACCGCCGGATTCGCAAACAATCTCGAGGGTCCGACGGCACCTACCAGTTTCCCGCTCCGATCAAACCAAAGTAATTGTGACTTGTCCGCGCCTTTGCCAGTTTGCACGACCAGGGTCTGATTAGCTGCCACACCTAAAAGAGCCAAGTCAGTCTGCGGGAAGTATTGCACCTCGTCGCTGATCGTGCGCGGTTCCCCACTCAGGGTGTAGGTGCGAGGGTCGAAGCGTTGTGCGACCAAAGCGTTGTCACGCACATACAGCAGGTAGCCGGG
>CATPCO010000650.1 GCA_955652925.1 uncultured Xanthobacteraceae bacterium
GAAGTGAAGAACTGAACGACAGAACTGAGAACTGAGAAGGACAAGGAAGACAATGTCGCTGAAAATTCGTCTTGCGCGCGCCGGAACCAAGAAGCGTCCGGTCTACCACGTCGTGGTGGCCGACAGCCGCTCGCCCCGCGACGGCCGCTTCATCGAGCGGCTCGGCTATTTCAATCCACTGCTGCCGAAGGAAAAGCCCGAACGCATCAAGCTCGACCTCGAGCGGGCAAAGACCTGGCTCGCCAAAGGCGCGCAGCCGACCGACCGCGTACTGCGCTTTCTCGACGCGGCCGGCGTGGTCAAGCGCTCACCGCGCAGCAACCCCGTGCGCGCGGTGCCGCGCAAGGAGCGCAAGGCCCGCGCCGAAGAAGCCGCCAAGACCGCCGCCGCCGACAAGGCAGCCGCCGCCGCCAAATCCGCCGCCGCCGCGAGCTGATGTGCGTTTGGGTGGCGGGGCACCCACGCCGCATACGCTGATCCGGCGGATGCCCGGCAAGCGCATTTGTGTGGGTGAAATCACCGGCGCGCACGGCATTCGCGGCGAGGTCAAGCTCAAATCATTCACCGCCGACCCGCTGGCCGTGAGGAATTATGCGCCGCTCGAGAGCGAAGACGGCGCTGGGCGGTTCGTGATCGAGGAACTCCATCCCGCAAAAGGCCATTTCATTGCGCGTCTTTCAGGTGTCGAGGATCGCGCGAGCGCCGAGCGGCTTGCCCATGTCAGATTGTTTGTTGCGCGCGACGTGATGCCGGCGCCTGCCGCGGACGAGTTCTATCACGCGGATCTCATCGGACTGCGTGCGGTCACCACGACGGGAGAAGAAATCGCAACCGTGACGGCGGTGCACGATTTCGGAGCCGGCGCCATCCTGGAATTGCAGCGCAAGGGCGGCGAGGCGGGCGGCGCCACCATTATGGTCCCTTTCACCGACGCCTTCGTGCCGCATGTCGACATTGCCGCAGGCCGCATCGTTGTCGCGCCGCCCGCTGACAGCGCCCGCGGCGAAAGCGAGCGGCCACGCCGGCCTCGCAGACCCGCGCGTTAGCCCGTACAAAGTGCCATGTGGCGCGCGATCGTTCTCACCATCTTTCCCGAAATGTTTCCGGGACCGCTCGGCCTAAGCCTTGCCGGCAGGGCGCTCGCATCAGGCATCTGGTCGCTCGCGGCGAGCGACATCCGCGACTACGCGACCGACAAGCACCGCTCCGTTGACGATACGCCCGCGGGCGGCGGCCCCGGCATGGTGATGCGGCCCGACGTGCTGGCGCGCGCAATCGATGCGGTCACGGCGCCGGACGACGGGCGGCCGCGCCTGCTCATGGGCGCACGCGGGGCGCCGCTTACCCAGGCGCGGGTCGAGGCGCTCGCGGCCGGAGCCGGGGCCATCATTGTTTGCGGCCGTTTCGAAGGGGTCGATGAGCGCGTCATCACGGCGCGCAAGCTAGAAGAAGTGTCGATCGGAGACTACGTGCTCTCGGGCGGGGAGCTCGCCGCGCTGGCGCTGATCGATGCCTGCGTGCGGCTTCTGCCGGGCGTCATGGGAAAGGCTGCCTCGGGCGAAGTGGAAAGTTTCGCGCAGGGGTTGCTCGAACACCCCCAATATACCAGGCCAGCCGTGTGGGAGGGTCAATCCATCCCTGACGTGCTCACGTGCGGTGACCATGCCAGGATTGCGGCCTGGCGCCGCGCCGAGGCTGAGCGCATCACCCGGGAGCGTCGTCCTGATCTGTGGTCGGCCTATATCGAAGGAGGCGAGCGAGCGGGCAAGATGTCACGCACGTGACAAACTGCGCCCCATGTCGTAGAAGCTCCGCCGGCCCCGAACAGCAGAAAAACCGCTTTCCCTTTCCCGCTTACGGGGGAGGGTAGGGTGGGGGTTCCCACGCGGCGGATGGAGAGTTCCCATGAATCTCATTCAACAGCTCGAAAAGGAGCAGGTCGCAAAACTCTCTGCCGGCAAGCAAATTCCCGATTTCGGCCCTGGCGATACGGTGCTCGTCAACTACAAGGTCGTCGAGGGCGAGCGCGCGCGCATCCAGGCCTATGAGGGCGTCTGTATCGGGCGCGCGGGCTCCGGCCTGAACGAGAATTTCACGGTTCGCAAGATTTCCTATGGCGAAGGCGTGGAACGCGTCTTTCCGCTCTACTCCCCGATGATCGACTCCATCAAGATCGTGCGGCGCGGAAAAGTGCGCCGCGCCAAGCTCTACTACCTGCGCGGGCGGCGCGGCAAAGCGGCGCGCATCGTGGAGAAGCAGGACCATCGCGGCGCCGCCGAGTCCGTGGCGGAGAAGGCCGCGGAGTAATCGGTAGCCCGGATGGGCTTGAGCCGCGTTAGCGGCTCAAGCGAAATCCGGGGCGGCTTTGCAACACGGAAAGGACCCCGCATTTCGCTTCGCTCATGCGGGCTACGGTCACCTACTCCAGCTCGACCGTCTTGAAGTCCGCGGGCAAGATCACTTCCAGCACTTCGCAATCATCGGAATAATCGAGCACGACGTGCTCGATGCGCGGCGGCTGGATCCACGCGCTGCCTTGGCGCATCACGATCGCGCCCTGGCCATCGAGCTCGGTCTTGATCCAGCCCTTGAGCACATAGACCATCTGGAAATCGACGTCGTGGTAATGGCGCTTGGAGACCTCTTCCGGACGGCACGGTGGTACGAAACGGATCACGTGCGCGCGCACCATTGCGTTGGTGGCGTCCGCAATGCCGAGGTCGCGGTATTTGGCATAGCGCCGTAATCCGCCCTCGAAATCCTCCTCCCGATGATGACTGACCGTGAACTTCTGGGCTGGCCTTTTGCGCGCGGCAGTGCGCTGGCGCGAGCGCCGCTTCGGGGCCGCCCTCTGCGCCCTGCGCTGCGACGTCAATTTGAGCCTTGTCGATTTGAGCCTTGTCGATTTGAGCTTTGCCGATTTGAGCTTTGCCCTGGCCATGAATACCTCCCTCGTCAATTGTCCCGATCCTACGCGCGAACGTGACCAAGCGGTAGAGCGTGCGCGTCCCGGCGCTGGTGCAGCCGTTAGGTTGGGTCGAGCGCTTGCGAGACCCAACACCTTATCCCGCGCTGCTCGATGTTGGGTCTCGTGAAGAACTCGACCCAACACGTCGTTACCTGCTATTCGCAGCATGCGGTTTTTTCTGGCTGGCGATGTCGCGCGTAGCGCGTCGAAGACGCGCGTGAACGCGCTTACGGCGCTGCGCTGCGCCCGGGACACGTTCAAGCGCGCGCCCTTTTTTTCTCGCCCGCGAGTGAATAAAAAGACGGCAAAGCACAGGACCCGACATGCCCCGCACCCTTTACGACAAGATCTGGGAAGATCACCTGGTCGATGAGCAGCCCGACGGCACGTGCCTCATCTATATTGACCGTCACCTCGTGCACGAGGTCACGAGCCCGCAGGCCTTTGAGGGCCTGCGGCTGGCCGGGCGCAAGGTGCGTTCGCCGGACAAGACCTTGTGCGTCGTCGACCACAACGTCCCCACCACCGACCGCAAGCTGCCCAATCCGGACCCGGAAAGCGCGGCACAGATCGCCTGTCTCGCCGAGAATGCAAAGCTCTTCGGGCTTGAATATTTCGACGAGTTCGACCGCCGGCAGGGTATCGTGCACATCATCGGCCCGGAGCAAGGTTTCACGCTGCCCGGCACCACGCTCGTGTGTGGCGATAGCCATACCGCGACCCACGGCGCCTTCGGCGCGCTCGCCTACGGCATCGGCACTTCAGAGGTGGAACACGTCCTTGCCACCCAGACGCTGATCCAGACCAAGTCGAAGAACATGCGCGCCGTCGTGGACGGCAAGCTGCCGCAAGGGGTCACCGCAAAGGACATCATCCTCGCCATCATCGGCGAGATCGGCACGGCCGGCGGTACCGGCCACGCACTCGAATATGCCGGCGAGGCAATCCGCACGCTCTCGATGGAGGGCCGGATGACGGTCTGCAACATGTCGGTCGAAGCGGGCGCCAAGGCAGGCTTCATCGCTCCCGACGAGAAGACATTCGACTATCTCAAGGATCGGCCCAAATCCCCGAAAGGAAAGCAGTGGGATGCGGCCATGCGCCTCTGGGAGACGTTGCATTCGGATACGGGCGCGCATTTCGACCGCGAGATCAGGCTTGATGCGAGCAAGCTGCCGCCGCTCGTGACCTGGGGCACGAGCCCCGAGCAGGTCGTTGCAGTGACCGGACGGGTGCCGCGGGTGCAGGATATCTCTGACGAAAACAAGCGCCGCGCCGCCGAGACGTCGCTCTCCTACATGGGTCTCAAGGGCGGCGAGAAGATCACCGACATCGCCATTGACCGGGTCTTCATCGGGTCCTGCACCAATTCCCGCATCGAGGACCTGCGCGCCGTGGCGCGCGTGGTCGACGGCAAGCGCGTCAACTCCAACGTCAAGGCCATGGTGGTGCCGGGTTCGGGACTGATCAAGGAGCAGGCCGAAGCGGAGGGGATCGACAAGATCCTGCTCAAGGCCGGGTTCGAGTGGCGCGAGCCCGGCTGCTCCATGTGCCTTGCCATGAACCCCGACAAGCTCGCGCCCGGCGAGCGCTGCGCTTCCACATCCAACCGGAATTTCGAGGGCCGCCAAGGCTACAAGGGCCGCACCCACCTCGTCTCTCCCGCCATGGCCGCAGCCGCTGCCATCGCCGGCCATTTCATCGATGTGAGAGACTGGACGTAGCCGTAGCCCGGGTGAGCGTAGCGATACCCGGGTGGAGCTGGTCCCGCATGTCGCCCGTCTCCGCTAAAGCTTCGACGGGCTAATGTGAGTGCGGCGTAGCCCGGATGAGCGAAGCGATATCCGGGTGAGGCTGGTCTCGCATGTCGCGGAGCCTGCCATCAGGCGAAGCTTCGCGCCGACCCGGTGGCTCATGCGGGTACACATCATCGCTCCCACCAGCAGCGCATCCTCGGCACGATGACCGGTCCGCTCGGACGGTTTTCCTGCGCAAGCCATGATGTGCAGTCGCGCACCGCGCCCGGGCCGGGATATTCGTATTTGTACGGCACCGGATAAGTGGTGGAATAGAACCGGTAGGGGTAGGCCGGAGCGACGCGGATGCGCGGCCGCACCCGCGCGGGCCGGTATAAATTTTCGCGCGCGGCTTCGCTCGTCTGCGCGCGCGCATTCTCCGCGCCGGGAACTGCGAACGAGAGCAGGCCGAAGGCGAGCAGCAGCGAGAAGATCGTGCGGTTCATTTGCGTGGCGCCCGTGCGTGACCGGCTCTTCACTCACACACCTGTGACACGGGATGACAGCAAAAGCATGGAAAATCGGGAAAATCTCAATTGACTACAAATCGAGGATTTGATATATTCGATGCGTGGAGGAATCCGTCCGGAGGCAACGATTGGAGCTGTTTGCGAGACTATATCGGCGGTTGCAGGGACAGAAAAGGACTAGTCAAGGGTTGCATTTTTTCGGAATGAAGGCGAATTCTTCAATTAAAACAATGGACGGCCTTTTCCGAGGGGAGCGCCGCTTGCGACTTTCCGCAATGAGACGATCACGTTAAGGCTGTGTCGGACCACGCTCCTTGCAAACATAGAAAAAGCGAATGCAAAAGTTCACCACTCTCGAAGGCGTCGCCGCTCCGCTGCGAATGATCAACGTCGATACCGACGCGGTCATTCCCAAGCAGTATCTCAAGACCATCAAGCGCACGGGCCTGGGCAAGGGCCTGTTTGCGGAGAAACGCTATCGGGATGACGGCAGCGAGAACCCCGATTTCGTCCTCAACAAGCCTGCGTATCGCAAAGCGAAGATCCTGGTTGCGGATGACAATTTCGGCTGCGGCTCATCGCGCGAGCACGCCCCCTGGGCGCTGATGGATTTCGGCATCCGCTGCGTGATCTCCACCTCCTTCGGCGACATTTTCTACAATAATTGCTTCAAGAACGGCGTGCTGCCGATCAAGGTGGCGCGCGACGATCTGGAGAAGCTCTTCGACGACGCCGAGCGCGGCGCCAACGCGACGCTCTCGATCGACCTGGAGAAGCAGGAAATCAGAGGACCCGACGGCGGCGTGGTGAAATTCGACGTCGATCCGCACCGCAAGCATTGCCTGCTCAACGGTCTCGACGACATCGGCCTCACCATGGTCAAGGAGGACAAGATCGAGCAGTTCGAGGAGAACTCGAAGGCGGCAAGGCCCTGGATATAAGAAGACGGACGACAGACGACGCATATCCGTCCTCTGTCGTCCGTCGCCTGACTTACGCCGCCTCCACGTGCTCGACTTTGTAGAGGCAGGGCTCGGCCTCTTTGACCAATTCACCGAAGCGCGGCCATTTCTTGCGGAACTCGGACGAATGGTGAGCAGCCGCAAGCTGCTCGCGGTTCTTCCATTGCACGTAATTCACGACGTGGCTGCCGTCTTCGCTGCGGTGGAGGCTGACCGATACGAAGCCGGGTTGCGTGGCCATGAAGCGGGCGCGCTCCTGCATGAGCTTGAGAATTTCCGGCTGATTGTTCGGGGGCAGCTTGACCGTGGTGATCTGGGTCACGACGTCGCTGTTTTCGCGGATTTCGGGCATGGGCAATCTCCTGCTGTTCCGGAAATAACGCCCAACCTGCGCGCGCGGTTTCGGACGGATTCCGTATTGGTCGTCATCGTCCGCGAAAGCGGACGACCCAGTAATCACCGACGGTAGAAATTGGCACGCCGGCCCCGTACCGCTGGTGCATGGATTACTGGGTGCCCCGCATGAAGCGGGGCATGACGACGGGATAATCATCGTCGCCCTGCGATCGCCTGCGCGGTCGCAACCGTGCGTCGTGCCATGTCGGCGTGCAGTCGCTCCACCATGCGGCCATCGAGCGCCACGACGCCCTTGTCGCGGTTCTCCGGCAGCTCAAAGGCGGCGATGACCTTCCTCGCCTGCGCGACCTCTTCGTCACTCGGCGAGAAGGCGCCATTGCAGGCCGCGACCTGATTGGGATGAATGAGTGTCTTGCCGTCGAAGCCCAGGTCGCGGCCTTGCGCGCATTCGCGCGCGAAGCCCTCGGCATCGGCGAGGTCATTGAACACGCCGTCGAGGATATCGAGACCATAAGCGCGCGCCGCCGCAACGCAGTTCATCAGCCACGGCAGCATGGCGGCGCGGCCGGAGGTGATCTTTGCCCGCGTCTCCTTGGCAAGATCGTTGGTGCCCATCACAAAGGCGGCAAGCCTGGTCTCGACGTCCTTGGCCGCGGCCGCGATCTCGCGCGCGTTGAGCATCGCGAGCGGCGTCTCCATCATCGCCCAAACCCGAATCCTGTGATCGGCGCTGATGTCAACCAACCGCTCCGCCACATCCTCCAGCTGCGATGGGCTCGATACCTTCGGTATCAGAACGGCGTCGGGCTTTGCTTTCGCCACCAAGTCGAGATCTTCGAGCCACCATGCCGTATCGAGGCCGTTGATGCGAACGATCAGCTCGCGTGAGCCGAACCCGCCCGCAATCACTGCATCCGACACTTGCTTGCGGGCGCTCGTCTTGCTGTCCGGCGCGACTGAATCTTCAAGATCAAGAATGATGGCATCGACCGCAAGCGTGCGTGCTTTCTCGATTGCACGCGTGTTTGAGCCCGGCATATAGAGGACGCTTCGCCGTGGACGGATGGTCATGGTGCATGTCCCTGCCCGCACCCTTCCCTCCCCCGCGTGCGGGAGAGGGAAGGGTGGGGGTGTAGCGAGGGCGGGCAAGCAGAAGAGAAGGCGGCCCGCACGGATAGTGTCAGATCTTCGAAGGCGCGATAAAGCCCCTGCCGACACGTGGGTCGCCGGGGTTGATGGTTGTCCCGCTGGCTGGCTCGTCGCTTTTGCACGCGTTGCGGGGTGCGAGATTAGCCTGCGCGTAGTGGCGCGCTTTGCCGACCTTCTCGCCGCCGCCGAAGAGCCGGCGGTGATCGCAATCGACATCCCGATCGGGTTGCCCGAGCGCGCGGGTCGCGGCGGACGCGCAGCTGAATCCTTGGTGCGTCCGCTGCTTGGGGCGCGGCAATCCTCGGTATTTTCCGTACCCTCACGGGCAGCGCTCGCCGCGAACGATTATCGGGAGGCTTGCGCCATCGCGCTGCTTACCTCGGACCCGCCGCGCAAAGTGTCGAAACAGCTGTTCATGCTGGCGCCGAAAATCCGCGAGGTCGATGCATGCCTGCGCGAGAAGGCGCGCGCATTTGATCGGGTGTTCGAGGTGCACCCCGAGCTTGCATTCTGGCGGCTCAACGGGAAACGCGCGCTCGATCAACCTAAAAAGGTGAAGGGCCGGTGTTACGAGCCGGGCCTCGCGTTGCGCAGACGGCTGCTCGTTGCCGCCGATATTCCGGCAGAACTGGTCAACATCAGCGCGCCCAGAGGGGCGGGGCCGGACGATCTCCTCGATGCACTCGCATGCACAGCGATTGCGCGGCGCATTCACGCCGGCCTTGCGCAGCCGTTTCCCGATCCGCCCGAACGCGACGGCTTCGGTTTGCGAATGGCGATCTGGGCATAGGGGCTGCTTACGCTGCCTTGCGTTTGGCCTGGATCAGATTGCGGTTGATCAGGCATTCCGCGATCTGGACGGCATTGAGCGCTGCGCCTTTGCGCAAATTATCGGAGACGCACCACAGCGCGAGCCCGTTCTCGACCGTGGGATCTTCGCGAATGCGGCTGATATAGGTCGCATCCTCGCCCGCCGCCTCGTAAGGCGTCACGTAGCCGCCGGGCTCACGCTTGTCGATGACGAGACAGCCCGGGGCGTTGCGCAATATCTCGCGCGCCTCATCCGCAGTGATCGGGTCTTCGAACTCGATATTGACGGCTTCCGAATGGCCGACGAAGACGGGCACGCGCACACAGGTGGCGACCAGCTTGATCTTCGGGTCGAGGATCTTCTTGGTCTCGGCCATCATCTTCCATTCTTCCTTGGTGAAGCCGTCCTCCATGAACGCATCGATCTGAGGGATGATGTTGAATGCAATGCGTTTGGGAAATTTCTTCGATTCGGTCTCGTTGAGCGTATAGACCGCCTTCGTCTGCGCGAACAGCTCGTCCATCGCCTCCTTTCCCGCGCCGGACACGGATTGATAGGTCGCCACCACGACGCGCTTGATCCGCGCCTTATCATGCAGCGGCTTGAGCGCGACAACGAGTTGGGCGGTCGAGCAGTTCGGATTGGCGATGATGCCCTTCTTGCGGAAGCCGGCAACCGCGTCGGCGTTGACCTCGGGCACGATCAGCGGCACCTCCGGATCCATGCGCCAGGCGGACGAGTTGTCGATCACGACCGCGCCGGCGGCGGCGATCTTCGGCGACCATTCCTTCGAC
>CATPCO010000651.1 GCA_955652925.1 uncultured Xanthobacteraceae bacterium
ATTGCGAACGCCGCGGCCGGATGGCTCGCCGATGATTCTCCGTCCCGCAACGCTTTCCGGCGCCTCCTCTCCTGGCAGGGTGGCGGGAATGGCGCTGAAGTCGATCTTCTCATCCGTTCGGGCGGCGAGAAAAGACTCTCCGATTTTCTTCTCTGGGAGTGCGCCTATGCCGAGCTCTGCTTCGTGGAGACGCTCTGGCCCGATTTCGGCGCGAACCATCTGCGTGCGGCGATCGCCGATTTCTCTTCTCGCGAGCGACGCTTCGGCGGTCTTTGCAACATGCCTGCACGCGAAGCCGCGCAATGAATCCCGAGTTAGATCATGATGTGTTTGCTCAATTCCACGCAACATAAAACGCCGTCATTCCGGCCGAGGCCCAAAGGGCCGAGAACCGGAATCTATAACCCCAGGCCTGTGGTTATGGATTCCGGGCTCGCCCCTTCGCTTCGCTACGTGGCGCCCCGGAATGACGATTCAGCTCTAGCCCAGATCGGAGAAAGAGAATGAGTGATCGACGATCAAAAGAAATAATGGCTGTGAAGTTTGAGCCGGTCGCGGAGACTGAAAACGTCCGCGCGCCGGGGGAACTGATGCTCGTTTTTGCCGTGGCCTTTCCGGCCGCGATCATTGCGCTCGAGCTTGCCGGGCACTTGTGCGCGCAGACCTTCTTCGATCCCTTGCCGACCTGGGGGCACGCGCTTGCCGCCGCCATGGTGCCCGCAGCCAATTTATGGATTTGGTGCCATCTGCAGAACGGCGGTTTTGGTTCGCTCAAGTGGCTGGCGTTCGCCAATGGCGTGGCAATCGCAATTGCCGCCTTCTATGCGTTCCTGTTTCTTCCGCTTTTACCGCTCGCGATCGTCGGCATCATTGTGCTGATCGGGCTGATGCCCTTGGCCCCGCTGGTATCGTTCGTCTGCGCACTGAAACTGCGGGCCGTATTCTCGGCGAGGAACCCCAAGGAGCCCTGCCGCGGCGCTCTGATCGGCGGACTGGCGGCGGGTCTTGCGTTGTTGATTACCCTCGACATCCCGGCCGTGGCGGCGAGGCTTGGCATTGCGTGGGCCGCCAGCAGCGTGCCTTCCGAGCGCGCGCGCGGACTAGCACTGCTGCGACGGTTCGGCGACGAGGATCTCCTGCTGCGCCTGAGCTACGGCAGTCCCGTTCGTCCCGGCGGTCTTCTCAGCGCGCTCGCAACCTGGAGCGACAACGACGGGTTCGCCGGCCGGCGGCGCCCATTCGCTCAAAGCACGGCCGAGATGCGCGAGATCTACTATCGGGTCTACGGCGTGCCGTTCAACATCAAGCCCCCTCCATCCGACAAAACGCAACCCTCCGCACGGTCCGAATTTGCCTTCGATGAGGACCACGGCGGAGCACAGGCGGGAGGGCGCCTCGACGGCTTGCATCTGATCTCCTCTAAGATTGATGGCTCGATCAACGGCGATGATGCGGTTGCCTATCTCGAATGGACGATTGAATTTCGCAATTCCGCGCCGCTCGACCGCGAGGTCCGCCTGCAGCTCGCGTTACCGCCGGGTGGCGTGGTGTCGCGGGCGACGCTGTGGGTGAACGGCGAGGAGCGCGAGGCGGCGTATGGCGGGCGCGGCGAAATGCGCGCAGCCTATCAGCGCGTGGCCGTGCAGCAGCGGCGCGATCCTCTGCTGGTGACCACGAAAGGTGCTGGCCGCGTGCTGGCACAAGCGTTTCCGGTGCCGCGCGGCGGCGGCACCATCAAGTTCAAGCTCGGCATCAGCGCGCCACTCGACATCGTTGATCCCGCGCGCGCGAGTCTGACATTGCCGGCGCTCATCGATCGCAATTTTTCCTTCGCAGCCGATGCGAGCCACCATATCTGGCTCGAAAGCAAGCAGCCCCTGAGTGCAGCGCCAGCGGATCTGACCGCGAGCCGCGGCGACGGGGCTCTCTTCCGGATAACGGGGTCGCTGCGCGATCGCGATCTTTCCCGCACACGGCAGTCGATCATGGTCGCGCGCAATCCCGATGCCCGCCGCTCTGCCGCGCGCCTGCGCGAGGGGGAGATTGTCGTGCAGGAGGTCACCTTGCAGAAGGCGCCACCGGAGCTTGCCTTCATCCTCGTGATCGATGGGTCGGCCCGGCTCATGGATGCGAGCCGTGAAATCATCACGGCGCTCGAGGCGATCCCACCCGGCAGCAAAGTGGGCGCAATCATCGCCTCGGAGCCGATGCAGCAGCTGCCGCTCGCGCCATGGTCTCCTGAGCAGAAAGACGCGCTGGTGAAGCTCCTGCGCTCCACGCCGTTCGTCGGCGGGCAGGACAACGCGCCCGCCCTTGCCGATGCGCTCGTGATGGCTGAGCGCTTGCCGGCGGCAAAATTGCTATGGATCCACGGCCCGCAGCCCGTGAGTTTTCAGGGCAGCGCCGCGCTGCTTGAGCAGACGGCGGCGCGGCTGTCGCGATGGCCGGATGTGATCCTTTACGGCGTCGAGCCCGGTCCCAACGAGCTTCTCCCGGACGCGGCGTGGGCGTGGTCCGCGCGTCCGCTGCCGCAGACCGGGTCGGTCGCGGCCGACCTTGGCGCTTTCTTCGCCAGCAAGTCCGGCGAGCGCCAGCCGCTTGCGATCTGGCGGTCGCAAACCGGCAGCGCCGATGAAGTCCCGACCGGATCGAATCACATTGCGCGGTTGTGGGCGAATGAGCGCGTGCACGAGTTGATGCGCGTGAACCCGATCAACAACCGCGCCGCTGCGGTGGCGCTCGCAACGCGATATCAGTTGGTCACGCCGGTGACCGGCGCAGTCGTGCTTGAAACCGCGCAGCAGTACGACGAGAGCCGTCTCACCCCGGTCACGCCGGCAACCGTGCCCACGATTCCCGAGCCGCACGAGTGCGCCTTGATCCTGATTGCATGCGCGGGATTGGCGTGGCTCGCGTGGCGCAATCGCCCGCAATTTGCACTGGCGGCGTGATGCATCCGCTTCTGGCCGCAGTGGTCGTCATACTGGCGACATGGGATGCCTGGCGCTGGTACTTTGTCCGCGTATCGGCAGCGCCGGAAGAGGCACTGGCGCTCCTCCTCACCGTGCTGCTCCTTGGTTTGCTCGCCATCACCCGGCATCCGGCGTCTGCGCCTTCACGCTCCTTGCCGCTGCTGACGATTGCATTCCTGCTTGCCGTCTATGCTGCAAGCGACGCGTTTTTGCCGGCCATCGCGCGCGCCGGCATTGCCGCCGTCGCCACGCTGTTCTGCTTCTATTTCGCTGCGTTGCGCGAACGCCCGCCGCTTGCGTTATGCGGCCTAACCGCGCTGGCGCTGCCGGTGCTGCCATCCCTGCAGTTCACGCTTGGTTATCCCATGCGCATCATCTCGGCGGCATTGGCCGTGCCGCTCCTGCGAGCGCATGGACTCGATCTTGCGCGGCAGGGGACGTTTCTGCTTTGGCGCGACGAGATGATCCAGTTTGACGCCCCATGCAGCGGCGTGAACATGCTGTGGGCGGGACTGCTGCTGACCCTGGTGGGATGCGTTCTGCTGCGGCTCCATCCGCTCAAGGTCATAGCCGCTATCGCGCTCAGCCTTCTGCTGGCGATCGCCTGCAACGTGTTGCGCGCATCGAGCTTGTTCTACATCGAAGCGCATCTCGTTCCGCAGGCACCGGCGTGGTGGCACGAGGGGATCGGCATCGCGGCCTTCGCCGTGACGGCAGCGGCGTCACTGCGCCTTCTGATCGCTCTGCGGGATTGGGAGCCCAAGA
>CATPCO010000652.1 GCA_955652925.1 uncultured Xanthobacteraceae bacterium
ATGAGGTTTTCTTCCGGGACACCGCTCACGGGCTCGTCGCTTGGGCATTTGCCACCGTCCTGAGCGCGAGCGTTCTTTCGGCGACCGCTACCTACATTGTGAGCGGTGCTGTTGCCGGAACAGCGTCGACGGCGTCAATTGGCCCCCGCAACGTCGATCCAACTCAGGTCTACGTGGATAGACTGTTTCGCACCGATACCGGATCGGCACCGGCAACCCCTCCGACCGGCCAGCCGGGGGCGACCGGCAACAACGAAGCCATCCGCGCAGAGGTTACACGGCTTTGGACGGCGAGCTTTGGCGATAACAATGATCTCACGCCCGCTGATCGAACCTACGTCGCCCGGCTTGTTGCACTGCAAACCGGACTTCCACAGGCGGAAGCGGTGCGGCGCGTGAACGAAGTCGTCGCGCAAGCAAAGGAGGCAGCCGATCGTGCCCGGCGAGGGGCTGCGAAGCTCGCGTTTTGGATGACCGCTGCACTCCTCTTTGGCGCGTTCGCGGCAAGCCTCGCCGCGGTCGAAGGCGGACAATTGCGCGACGGAACCTGGGAAGGACAGCGCCTCGTTCCGCGCCCTTGGAGATGAAACTCAAGGAGAGAACCGATGCCAATTCTGTTATGGCTCCTCGGCATACCAATTCCACTCATCATTTTGCTCGTGCTTCTTTCTTATTGAAGCGGCCGCGATGATCCTTCTCTTCACACAGTGAGCTGCACCGGCAGGCAGGTAGCCTTGTTTGCAAGCAGCTTCTCCTGGTTGTAATCGAGGATCCGGCGGCAGCTCAATATCGAGATCTGGGCCTTATAGAGTTGCGCTACGTGCAATGCGCCAGGAGCAGACGGATGAATAGGTGTGATGGTCGGACGTGCGAAATGCTCCCGGTTGGCGAAGCGCGCGATACGGATAATCTTTCTCGACATTGATGGGGTTCTCAATTGCGCATCAACGAAAAACCCGCGGGAGCTTCCGTATGTTGTCGATCGAAAGCTCCTTAAGCGATTCATGGGCCTTGTTCAGCGTACGAAGGCCGAGGTCGTACTCTCCTCAACATGGCGGTATGATCCGGCAGGGCTTTTTAGCGCGAAGTATTGGGGCATCCCATTCATCGATACAATACCGGACATGCCGAACAAGCCGCGAGCAGTCGAGATCAAAGCATGGCTGAAGCAACATCCCTATGTTGAGCGGTTTGTGGTTATCGACGACGAAGACGATGAATTAGATGAGCTTCCCCTTTTTCAGCCATCATCGAGGAGCGGGATAACGCAAGGGATCGTCCGGGGCGTCGAGAATTATCTTTCCGGGAAAACAAACGAAGACATGCGCTGCAATAAGATCGAGCGGTTGATTCAAAACATCCAGGCGCGCCTGAAAGGGCATGAGGGATAAGCGGGGACAGCACACAAAAAAGTGCTTCAGGAAAAGCGCTCTGCTGCGCTGATTTCGTGGGCCGCTCTTCGGCCGCCATTCCGGGTCACGCTGCCAATTGATCGGTAGACACGGTTCTGTTGATGCAACCTCGGAACCGGCTGTACCTCCGCCAGTTAAGGTAGGGCATCGCAGGAGGTTCACCCCATGGCGAAACAACCAAAGACGCTCGAAGAGCTATTTCACGACACACTCAAAGACATCTACTATGCCGAGAAGAAAATCATTACAGCCCTGCCCAAATTAGCGAAGGCAGCGCGGACGCCAGAGCTCAAATCCGCTTTCGAAAAGCATCGGCGGGAAACCGAGGGACAGGTCGCTCGCCTTGAGCAGGTTTTCGGAATGATTGAGAAAAAACCCCAAGGGAAGAAGTGCCCTGCGATCGACGGCCTGGTTGAGGAAGGCCAGGAGATCATGAAGGGATACAAGGGGGCGCCAGCTTTGGACTCTGGTCTTTTGGCCGGCGCGCAAGCCGTCGAACACTACGAGATTTCACGCTACGGCACTCTGCGCACCTGGGCAGAAGAGCTTGGCCTGAGGGAAGCGGTAGGGCTGCTCGAAGCAACCCTGAAGGAAGAAAAGAAGACCGATGAAACCCTTACTGCTATTGCGGAGAGATGCGTCAACCAGGCGGCACAACCGGAGGCGGCAGAATAGGTCTCTCGGGACCCGACCGATGAGCCACTCTCTTGCGGTCGCGCCACCTTGATTGAAGTGATCCTGCCTTAAGCTAATCCGTAGCGCCTCACGCAAGGATTCCGCATGTCCACCCAAGCTCCCTTGCCTGCCGTCGCGGCTCACGGTGCGAAACGTCTGCCTTCCGTCGATCTGGACAGTTACAATGTTGAGCTCAAAGACGACGAAGGTTTTCTCGGCGATCGCGCCAGCAAGGGCGCATTTCGGGACATCGTCGAGAATTGGCGCGCCGCGATGCGCAAAGTCGGATCGGACCCGCTGGGGGAAGACCCTAGCGATGAACTGCCTAAAAAGAAACTGGATGACGTTCTCGCACGAGGGGATACCGAAGCCGCCGGGATCATTCAGGGCGCTATCGAGGAATTCGCACAGGAATTCGCCCTGATTGCCCGGCGCTTTCTCAAGTTGCGAGAATGGAAGGACACCCAGCGCATCGCGGCGGGGGGAGGCTTTCGGGCGAGTCGCGTTGGCGAGCTTGTCATCGGTCGTACCAGCGTAATCTTGAAGGCGCAGAAGTTAGGAGTGGAACTTGTCCCCATTCATCATGATCCAGATGAAGCGGGCCTGCTAGGTACCGTCCATCTTGCGCCAGTATGGATGTTCAAGGCCTTCGATGCGATCCTTGGCGTCGACATCGGTGGCACCAACATTCGGGCAGGCGTAGTTCGACTCAACCTCAAAGCTGCCCCAGACTTATCCAAAACGAAGGTATGGAAATTCGGGCTGTGGCGGCACGGCGATGAGGAAGAAGTCTCTCGTCGACAGGCAGTGGATGTACTCGCTGACATGCTCAACGGTCTGGTTTCCGCGGCCACGAAGAAAAATGTGAAACTGGCCCCGTTCATTGGAATTGGCTGTCCTGGAGTGATTGAGGAAGACGGCTCCATCGACCGGGGGGCACAAAACTTGCCGGGCAATTGGTCAAGCAGCAAGTTCAATTTGCCATCCGTTATCCACGAGGCCATTCCAAAAATTGGGGAGCACGAGACCTCGATCGTCTTGCACAATGACGCTGTCGTGCAGGGGCTAAGCGAGATTCCCTACATGCATGACGTGGAACATTGGGGCGTGTTTACGATCGGAACAGGACTGGGCAATGCCCGATTCACCAACAGGGCGCGAGACAGCGACTAGACCACCCCCGATTACTCGTCGCCGGCACCGGTCATGTGACGGAGCACGACCTCGCGCTGAGCACTCAGGCCCAAGCGGCTGCAGCCTTGACGGTCCGTCGAAACCCGGTTGTGTGTACCGGAAAGCTCGTTTGTTTTGATCCGATGACAGAATCGCTTAACTTTGGCTGCGATGGTCGCGCTGATATTCCTCCTTTTGAACCTGGGTGCCTCGCCCTTCAAGTCCAAATCCGCACTCATTTGCGGGCGGCCTCCCACGTTCCGAGATTTCCAACGTCAATAGCGGCGAAAAACCGGCACGATGCGAGCGTACCACGATCTTGGGCCGGATGATCGTGATGGCCTTGAGGACCGACGGAAACTAGCGACACAGCTGGATGAAGAACAGTCGATCGCTGTTCGTCAACTGGACCCCCGCAACCACCGGCTCGCCCGCCGCCCCTGCGCCGCGGCCGAGCAACAGGTAAGCAGTCGAGTAACAGAACAGGTGGAAGACCGCCGGCCAATGGCCGGCGGTTTTCATTTAGGGGGAGGGACTCTGGGAAACATCGAGCACGTGGTGCTTCGCCCAGAAGATTTTCTAGTCCACCCGCATGTGCCAATTCGCACTGCCGGCGGATTATTCAAAAATAGGCGCAGATTTCTGCACGCCCTAAGCTTTGGAACCCGCTACCGAGGTAGAGAAGCGACGTAAGCGATAGCTTTTGGCAAGCGGCCCGCACCGCGAGGTCTTTTAGAGACTGTTCACCGGCCGTAACGCCGTTGACGAGTTCTTTAGCGGTCACGGTGCCTCTGAAATCCTGAGAATTGCGAGTGCTCGGATTAGGCAACGTGTACGCAACAATCGCTGGCGGTTGTCCCGTTC
>CATPCO010000653.1 GCA_955652925.1 uncultured Xanthobacteraceae bacterium
GCCAGTTGCCGAACGGCGATCGCGTGTTCATCACCTTGCCAAACACGGCGCACAACATGACCTTCGCCAACAACCGCCACCTGCTGTGGTACGCGACGCGCTCTTTCCTCGCGGCCCCCGCCCCGGCGGCAGGTTAATCTAATTTAATCGCCCCCTCCGCTTGCGGGGCGCTTGCGGGCGAGGGCAGGCGCGCGAAGCGCGCCGTCTGGGGGCAACCAGACGGAGACCCCATCCGAGGTTAGCCCGACCGTGCTGCCCGTCTGATGCGCCCTTGAGAAATCACCTCTGCCTCAACGGCAGCCCCAGATGAAGCGCCGCGACACCGACGGCCAGATTGAAACCGATCTGTCCGCTCACCGAGAGCGGCTGTAATGCGACCGTGTGGTTGGAGCCGCCGAGAAGAACGTTGGCGCCTAGCCCAGCCGCGATGCTGACTTCCCCGCTTGCGCCAATGTAATCGCCGGCAAGGAAGCCGGGACCTGCGAGCGTGTCCGTGAACACCGCCCAGACCATTACGCCGCCGCCCGTCAGTCCGAGATCAAGCCCGTACTTGGTAATGGTGCCGTCATAATCGTCCCGCCGGCCAGGTCCCTCCGGCGTGAAGACGCAGGCCATCTCCTTCTTCGAGCCAATAATGAACCCGATGCCAGCCGAGACGTCGCAGGTCAGAAGTCCAGCCCTGATCCTCTGTGCTGACGTTCGGTCGATCGTGGCCATGGCCAGCACGAGCGCCAGAACCGTTGTGCCATAGCGTAGCATCAATGCCTCACGACTCTGCAATCCTTTGCTGTTCCTATAAAACCCTGAATTTGTCAGGCGTAGGCTTTGTTGGCGCGCTCTCGATGTGGCGCATGTCGCCATGGTGTACGATCGCCGTGTGACCGTTGTCCCAGACGATCGTGACCGCGTCCCAACTTGTTGTGCGGATGATGCCACTATCAGCTACGTTCCCCTGCCAGTAAACACGGGTGCCCTTCCTCAGAGCCCTGGATTCGGCAGCGGTCATTATTCCGTCCCCTCACGCTCGATGCTGCGGTTGCAAGCAGGCGTTGGGTACGCCTCGTGCTATGGGACGAGGGCCGCGGCGTCTCATTTCATTTCGTGCTATGAGTGACTGCACCCTGCGCGCGCGTGACGAGAGCAGCTAGTTCTGGCTACTGGGACGCGTCGCGCTCGGATGATCTAGCCCTTCGCTCCGTTCGACTTCATGCGCCAAAGCTGAAAACCCTGCGTGTCAATCGCCCGTTCAATTTGCTGCCGCGAAAGTCGGTGAGGGGGAGCCTTATCAGCACCGACAACGCCGATCGCATGCCAAGGACGAAATTGATCCGGTAGCTTGCTTCCGGTCACGTCCGCTGCGAAAGCTCGCAGTTCACTCTTCGCATCTGACTTGAAGATGTAAAGTCGCATGACCTCACCTCATTGCCGTAGAATAGTGCCCGCTCGTACGAGTCGCTGCGGCGGTTCTATCACTGGGAAATCAAAACTGGGTCGATACTAGGTGGATTGGGATCTAAGACCATCGCAACCATCACATCGGTACGCGGACGACGGTGATCCACTGGTGACCGCACGCACGGCATAACCAGTGATGGTGAATCGCTCCTTCACCGCGGTACTCGGATGAGAGCGGGGCGATTGGGGCGGGCCGATTGCAATCCGGACAGAGGCCGCTGTCGGCAATATCGGGGTTCTTTAGCACTGCCGCAATGGTGGCCCTCGATCGCGATTGCCAGCGACGCTCGATATTGCGGGCGATGTCGAGAGGGCAGGCCTGAGCCACGGCAAGCGCTCGCTTAGTTTCGGCGGGAGCACGACGTATCTCTCAGTCATCGGTGCCTGAATGAACTGCCGATGATTCCCAATATGGGGGCTCGCCGGTCAAATAGCCAGCTCTTTCTGCGCGCTCCCTGCGTTCTAAGACTGGCTCACGGATCGCTGCTGCACGCCAGCGCTCATCGAACCGGACGTGCGGATTTCCCGCATCCGGCTCTCCAAACGATTTCCGGTGGATTTCGGAAAACCAGCTCGGCGCGGTGGGTATTTTGATCGCGGCGACCGCGAAGCCAGCTCATTCGCGCAGCTCGGCGCGTTTGGCCAGGGTGCGGTCAACCGTCATTCGTCGTCCTTTTTATCATTGGGGACAGGATCGTCCGCAGTGCGTTCGGCTTTGCGCTGCGCAGCCTTCTCCTCCTTCTTACGCTGTTTTTCCTCATTGCGTGCGCGAGCTGCCCGCTGTCGTTCGGCGCGATCTCTACCGTAATTTGGCTTAAATGCCATTAGGCCCTCCTATCGTTCCTGTTGATCCAAGGCCGTATGATCCATAATTAGGATCTCATCGAAAATTTCTATACGATTGCAGCCTTAAATGGAGCTTCGATTATGGAGACCGACGTCGATGTTAGCTCCGACGGGCGGTCGTGAGGAGAAGGTTGAACATGGCGCGGAAGCCGGGAACCCGTGCAGCTGCTGAATTTGTGCTGTTTGATGTCTTTTACGAAGATGGCTCGCAGAGGTCCAATCGCAGGGTACCGACCACAATGGTGGTTGGACCAGAAGGTGACGCTTCGGCTAGAGACTTCATCGCTGAGCAGGATCAATTGATCGCACGCAAGTCCGGGCTTCCCGCATTGGCCATCAAAAGTATACGCCGGTCCGCCAGAAAGGGTTAAGATCTAACCTCCGAAAGGGTGTCCCCATGGGCCTGAGGTTTCCGAACCAAAACCGCTTTTATGACGCTACGCGGCGTGCCGTGCGGTTTTGGGGACACGACAGCGCAATGGAGGCCAGCTTCTTCGTGACCGAGGATGCCTTGAAGCGGGTTCAACCCAACGTGCGCCTCGACGAGGCTAGCCTGCTCGGCGCCTTCGACGCGAATCGGGATGTCATCCATGCCGCGGCA
>CATPCO010000654.1 GCA_955652925.1 uncultured Xanthobacteraceae bacterium
CCCCACCGTTGCTGTGACACAGCTTCGCGCAGGTGCGGCGCAAGTCGTGCGGCGCAATATGCTCTAAGCCCGCTTTTTCACAGCAAGTTTTGACTACGTACCACACGACATTTTGCGAGATGCCTTCGCCCCACACCTTTTCCGTCCTGGCGACCGCCCGAAAGATTCGTCCATCCGTGATGCCCGCCGCCATCGTCCAAAGATCGAGCGCGGTTTTGACCCATAGCGGAACCGGGACAGTTCGGATATGCCCGCCCTTGCCGATCAGGTCCACGACCACCCAGTGACCTTGGCGCATCTGGACCTCATCCATTTCCAAGCCCACTAGTTCCGATCTGCGAAAGCCACATCCGAAAAGCATGGCCAGCATCGCATAGTCTCGCTTGGCACGTAGGCTAGAGCCGCAGGCACGGTTTAGCACTTCCGAGCTTTGGTCCGCGCTCAACCAATTGCCGGAGCGATGCCCGAGCTGCTTCACGCCTTTCACCCGGCTGATCCCCGCAGCAAGCTCGGGACTCAACAAACCAGAATCGGCAGCTTCGTGCGCGAGACGGCGAACAGCCGCGAGTTGCTGGTTTAGGGTATTGGCGGCCAGACCGCGTGATTCAAGGTGCATCCGGTAGCGAACGACTACGATCCGGTTCAAAGCCAGCGCGGCTCGGAGCAGTACCAGGCTATGAATTGATTGATGGCGTATTCGTAGACGCGCCGCGAGGCAGGCGATGTGAGGCTGTTGAGTACCGCCAACTTGGAATGGTCTAGGTCTGGCAGCCGAAGCACTCTGCCTCGGTAATTCCGCTTGATTCTCTGTTTGCCCATAGCGACGGCCTCCCAATGCCGCAGGATTGGGACGACGCAGACCGCCTAGACGTTGCGACCCGGTGGCTCTATGTATGAGTCGAGCGGGTTTTGAGTGCTATCGCCTGATTTCAACAATTGAGAATTCTGCATTGCATCTGGGGGTACTCGGGCCTAGCTTGGTTCAGGCTGGATGTCGAGGCGTCACTGCTGCAGCCCCATCTTGCGTAGCAACTCGGTAAAGCGAGGGTCGGAACGAAGAGGATCGAGTTCCGGGTCGACCTTTAAAAAAGACATGTAGATCGAACCTTGTTCGTAGGCCTTCTGTAAATATTCGAATGCATGGTCGTTTTCACTGAGGTTGGCATACAGCGCCGCAACACTGTATGGAGGAACATAGGGGTCGGTCTGTGCCTTCAATTTCTCCAGAATCTCTCGGGCTTTAGTTTTTTCTCCCTGTGTAGCGTAAGCAACTCCAAGTCCGGACCATGTGTCCGCAAGACCTCCTGAAAGTTGTTTGGCCTTTTGCAACTCAGCAATGGCCTCCGGCAGACGCCCCAACTTTCCATATGCGCGGCCAAGGTAGGCGTGTGCGAACCAAAAATCAGGCGCGATATCCAGGGTCTTCTTTAGTTGCTCCACGGCTGCGTCGTAATGACGTGTGTAATAGAAATTAATTCCCAAATAGACGTTGGTGTCGAGCGAGAGTGGATCTAATTCCTGACCGCGCTTGTTTTCTGCAATTCCCTCGTTCGTGCGTCCGGTACTCATCAGCAACCAGCCGTAGTCCGTGTGTGCGAGAGCGTAGTCGGGGTTTAATTCGATGGCACGGCGAAATTCGTTCTCGGCATCCGCCCACTTGAACTCGTAAAAATCATAGACCTCACCGAGTTCGCTGTGAGCCTGAGGGAGGGAATCGTCCAACGCAAGCGCCTTCTGTGAGGCTTCTTTGGCCTCAGGCATCGAATCCTTAGGAGACAGGAACCAGTCATCAGCGACGTGGTAGTAATAAGCTAATCCTGTATAAGCCAGAGCGTAGTTGGGGTCTGCAGCGATGGCCTGACGAAAATAGTCCATCCCCTTGCTTAGGCCTTCGCGCGTGGACTTACTCGACCAGTAAATACCCTTCAAATACAGTTGGTAGGCCTCAGGATTATCCGTGTAGCGCTTCGCCAAGTGCTTTTGCTCTTCTCCGCTCAGGCGCAGCCCTAAGCGATCTGAGATCTCTTTGGCAATTCTTGCTTCAATTGTCTGAGCATCGGCCAGGCTTCCCTTATATTGCTGACCCCAGATGTGGCTGCTGTCCTCTGCGTTCACCAGTTCTGTGTTGATTTCAAGGCTGTCGCCATGCTGACTGACACGTCCGGTGAGCAGGGCGCCGACGTGCAAATTATGCCCCACAGCTTGGGGATCAACCTGTCCCCCCTTGTAGCGAAAGACAGCGCTATGTGACATCACTCTAAGCTTTGGAATGTTGGAAAGACGGTCGATCAGGCCATCGGTAAGTCCGTCGCTCAGATACTCGGCGTTCGGGTCGTTGCTTGAATTGACGAACGGCAGCACAGCGACAGAGTGGATTCCGATGGGCGGAGAAAAATAGGTCACGCCCAGCCAGACCAGTGCAGCTACGACCACCAAACCCGCTGCGCTCACTGCGGCCTTGCTGCGCCACCAGAGTTTTTTCTGCACTGTTGTGGCCGCAAGCTTCCCCGATTCGCTATCTCTTTTGAGACGCTTCAAATCGGCCCGTAGTTCCGCAGCGGACTGATAACGGACCTCCCGGTCCTTCTCCAGGCACTTGTTGATAATCCTTTCCAGTTCGGTCGGGCACATCGGGATTGATGCGCACCGGGGGGACGGGGGTTCGACTGAGAATGGACTCGAAAATCACTCCTGAACTCTCGCCCCGAAATGGCAAGGTCCCGGTACACATTTCATAGAGGACGCCACCGAACGAGAACAAATCCGTGCGGGAGTCCAACTCTTTCGCTCGCACTTGCTCTGGCGACATATAAGCCACTGTGCCAAGGGTGGTACCGGGACTCGTCAGGTGCTCGGCGCTGGCTTCGAGGGTCGGCTGGGATGCACTCGTTGCTGCCGCGAGGGTGCTTCCCGGAGAGCTTACTTTCGCCAATCCAAAGTCCAGAATCTTGGCATGGCCGCGCTCGGTGACGAAAATGTTTGCCGGCTTGATGTCCCGATGAACGATTCCCTTGGCATGCGCCGCGTCCAGCGCGTCCGCCATCTCGATCGCCAGCGAAAGAATCTGCTCGACCTCCATGGGACGTCCCGCGATCCGGTGCTTCAGCGTCACGCCGTCGAGAAACTCCATGGCAATGAACGCCTGCCCATCCTGCTCCCCAATGTCATGAATGGTGCAGATATTCGGATGATTTAGCGCGGATGCCGCCTGCGCCTCGCGCTGGAACCGGGCGAGAGCCTGTCCATCACGAGACACTTCGTCGGGCAAGAACTTGAGGGCGACAAAGCGACGCAGGCGAGTGTCCTCGGCTTTGTAGACCACACCCATCCCGCCGCCACCTATCTTTTCGAGGATGCGGTAATGGGAGATGGTCCGTCCGATGAACGGGTCCGGATCGAGCATAGTGCGGTCATCTTAGGTGGCGATACGAGGGCAAGTCAACGAACTACACAGATAC
>CATPCO010000655.1 GCA_955652925.1 uncultured Xanthobacteraceae bacterium
GCGATACCCAAGCTCCGCGCCGACCACTCGGAAAGTTTTGGGCGCCTCTACCTTCGCGATAGCGAGGAGATGGGCCAGTGCCGCCTTCGCCTCGGGCGTGGCCTGGTCGATGCCCGGCTCGTAGGCGGCGCGCCAGGTGGCGCGTCCGCTGGCTCCCTGCCCGGACGCCTTGATGTTCTGCGCGCCAACGGGCCGGCGTTCGGCTTCATACGCGGCGAGGAGATTAGGCCCGCCCCAGCCCTGCAGTGTGGCGGCGAGCTTCCAGGAAAGATCGGTCGCATCACCCACGCCGGTATTCATGCCGAGCCCGCCGGTCGGGATCACGAGATGACAGGCATCGCCGGCGAGGAACACGTGATCTCGTGAATAGTGCTCGGCGAGCAGCAATCGCTGGGTCCATTTGGCGCAGTAGAGCATCTCGTATTCGACGGGCATGCCAACCGTCGCCTCGAACAGTTTGGCCATGTCTGCATCGCTGTCGACGATGGCGTGGATCGTGAAATGCTTGCGCGAGTCCTGGACGATCAACAACGTCCAGTGGTCGTCGATGCGATGGTAGTGACGGGCGCGGGGCGCGCGTACCTTGTCGTACAGCTCGGGACAATAGAACAGCGCTTGGCGCAATTCGCGAATGTGCGGCTCGCCTTCCATCTGGAAGCCCAACTGCTTGCGCACCGAGCTGGAGGCGCCATCACAGCCGACGAGGTATTCGGCGTCGATTGCAACGGGTGAACCGTCCAGTCTGCGCACAGTGACCCGCACGCCGCCGGCGATCTCTTCAAACGACTCGAACTCATGTCCGAATCTGATGTCGACGTTCGCAATGCGCTGCGCAATCGATTTCAGCAGCGGTTCGAGGGTGTATTGCGAGATGATCTGATACGGCTCGAGCGGCATCGAGCCATCGTTGGTTCGGTCACGTTTCGCTTTCGCCTGGGCGACGGTCGGATAGCTCATCTTCCAAACCGGCGGGCGCATCAGGTCGAAGATGAGATAGACGTCCATCGGCCAGTCTTCGGGATAGCCTGCGGCGCGCACCTGATCGGCAATCCCGAGACGCCGGAAAATCTCCACGGTGCGCGGATTGCAGCGCTCCATTTTCGGATAGCCGAGCGGTGCTGCGTTTTTCTCGATCAGCGTGCAGCGCACGCCGCGCTTGCCAAGATCGATGGCGAGCGTCAGTCCGACCGGGCCCGCGCCGACAATGAGAACCTGCGTATCCATCGCGTCCTTGCATGTAGAGCCCGTTTTGGGTCTTTGAAGAGGCTAGCAGCGATGGGTAGACAAAATGCCCGTTTACCTCTTCCCGTACGCCGGGAAAATGTAATCTTTTGCCGTCACGGCGATCGTACCGAGATAGAACACCTGATCCAGACCCACCGCTTCATTAAACCGAAATTTAGTCTGCTGAACCTCAATTTAATACCAACATTGCGCGTTCCAACCTACTTATAGGAGGACGAGCACATCATTCGTTGCGGTTCTGCAAAGGAACAGCTCAAGGGTGGGCAAAGGCGCGCGCAAGATGATTTGCATAGTTGATAGAAGCTCGACCGCGCACACCGTGCCCACACGGTCGTCCGGTTATGGTGGGCACGGCGCGCGAGAGCGCGCCTTTGCCCACCCTACAGCTCTTTCTCTCAGCAAGAGGAGATAACAATGAAGAAGCTCATGTCTATCGTCGCCATAGCGATGGCTCTGCTCGGCAGTTCGAACTTCGCTCTCGCCCAGAGCAACCCAAGCCTCGGTGCCTCGACCGGCAGCGCAGCCAACGAGGCCGCCAATGCGCACGACGGCGAATATTTCGGTGCTCAGTAAGCCTGCCTTTGCCTCGCGCCGGGACAGAACCGGCCCAGCGCGAGGGCAGGTATGTTGTGCGGCACGTGCGATGAAGGAGCGCCAGCAGCTGTCCGAGATGGAAGCAGTTATGGTGGCTGGCGCGATCATCGGGGTTCTATGGGTGTCGCTGGGCTACCTGGTCGTCAGTTTCTGGTGATGCACTCGGCCACGGCCGGCGGCGTTCTCCTCGGACGAAGACCCTCGCGCTTCAATGAGCGCGTTTCAATGATATCCCTCGCCCTCGCGCAGCTTTCCGCCGAAGGCCCAGTACACGAAAATCATATAACCAAAAATGATCGGCAGCAGAATCAGCGTGCCCATCAGCATGAATACCTGGGTCGCGGGTGCGGCCGCCGTCTGCCAGATCGTCAGTGACGGCGGAACGAGATAAGGGAAGTTCGAGATCACAAGACCGAGATAGCCGAGCAGAAACAATGCAATCGCTGCGAGGAATGGCAGCGCATCGTGCCTGCTCCCGAGCCAGCGCCACGCGGCGAATGCAACCAGCGCGGTTCCCGCCGGCACCCACCACACAAACAGGAAATTCGGCAAGGAGAACCACCGCTCGGCGATCCGCTCGAAGGCAAGCGGTGTCCACAGGCTTACGAAAGCCATGAAGCCGAGCACGCCGACAAGCAGCGCCTTGGCTTGCCGTCTCGCGCGACTGGCGACGCTACCCTCGGTTTTCATCACCAACCAGGTAGCGCCAAGCAAACCATAGCCAGCGACAAGTCCGAGGCCGCACAAGATTGCGAACGGTGTCGCCCAATCGAACACGCCGCCTGCAAAGCCACCATTGTCCACCTTGATGCCCTGAATGAGCCCACCAAGTATCAGGCCCTGGCAGAACGCCGCGAGCGCCGAACCAGCGGCAAAGGCGAAAGTCCAGTGCGGCTTGCTGGTGACTCCGATCCACCGAAATTCGAATGCGACGCCACGAAACACGAGCGCGAGCACCGTCAGC
>CATPCO010000656.1 GCA_955652925.1 uncultured Xanthobacteraceae bacterium
GTGGTCGGAGAGCGCATCCGTCGCGCAGCGGTGATCGGCATCACCTACGCTCCAACGTGTTCATTCGCGCCCTAAAACGACAATAAATTTACGTAGATTTAGTTCCCCAATTGCTGCATTTGGTTCCCGCAATTCCTGCATCTTTGTACTTTGCACGGGGTTGTTTTTCGATTTTTGTTATCTCCTCAGGCAGTGCGGCTAAATTTCATCAACAACTCCTTTCATGGCGTCGGAGCGATGCATTCCGATACTAACCGTAGCAATGAGAGGATGGCTGGCAGACCCTACGGGTGAATCTCACAATCTCGATGTATTGGTTTTCGTTGCTGGCAAAAAAACAGTGATGACACAGACGAAGGGCGAGCGTCCGGATGTGACCAAAGTACCATACCCCTGGCGTCCGGGGATGAAATGCGTTCGGTAGGACACTAAAAGTGTCGGTCAGGCAGCCCGGAGCGCTCGTGCAGACTTAACGCCTAGCAGCACTTGTCGAGATTGAGAAGCTTTGGGGCGCCTCCAGTGGGAGTCCAGACGGTGACAAGCTCGACACCCTTGTGGCGCTCGTCGAGACATATGAGGAGCGGCGCTGGCCCGTTCGCAGTCGCCGGATTGCGGGGTTCCCCTTTGCTGTCCGGTCGCAGCACCTAACTTCACTGCGGCGCCTGGTAGCACCGCCTGCTGCGTCCCAGCCGGGGGCGGCGTCCGCCCCGGACAGACCCGCCGCAGCAAGTCCGTCCAGATTCGAGATCAGGGCGGCCTGATCGAGCTGCCCGCGCTCGTAAGCTGCGCCGGCTCGCTTGATCGCCTCTCGCACGGTCAGGGTTACCACCGCCATGCAAGCAGCTCCCGGGTGATGCCGTGAATCGTGCAAAGAGCGTACGGATCCAGCAAACAATCCTTCCCCCCCCCGACGGGAGGAGGCGGTCGACCCCCGGCCTTGAGCCGAGTAGGGGGTGGTGCAGCATCAACAGAACTCGCCACCGGACATAAGCCTATTGAAAATCGGCATAATTTGCCACATATTTCGGCAGACAATGCGATGCCAACGATCAAGAGTTTCGGAGCCTATAAGATCACCCTGTACGCCGAGGATCACAATCCACCACATGTTCATGTGATTGGACCTGACTTCCAGGCTAAAGTCCGCATCTCCGATGCGACCGTATTTGCCGGGATGATCCCTTCGCGGCATCGTCGGCAAGCGTTGGCCTGGATTGCGGCAAATCGCGTGCGACTCATGGCAAAGTGGGACGAGCTTAGATAGGCAAGAGCAATGGACACACTCCCCCGCATCAAGGCTGTCAGTGCTGCACGCGCGCCATGGATGATCAGTGTCACCTGGGCCGTCGGCAGCAAGGACCGGATTGATTTGACTGGTCTGATCTATCGGTCTCGGCATTTCCAGGTATTTCTTGAGAACCCGGCCGAGTTCCGCAAGGTTCGCGTTGCGGACTTCGGTGGTGGGATTGAATGGAAGAATGGACTTGATTACGGAGCCGACACTCTCAAGACCTTGGCCGACGAGCAACGGCCGCTGAGTGGGAGCGATCTCATTACCTTCGAAACGGAGCTGAACCTTACCACAGCGGAAACGGCCGCCTTGCTTGGTGTGGCGGAGCGAACGGTGCGAGGCTATCGTGCCTTGGATCGAGTGCCCCAGGCCGTTGCCATGGCCATTCGCGCCATTCAGACGAGCGAAACGGTGCTCGCTGCACACTATCGGCCGGTCGGCCGCCGCATACGCGGTCGCCCGAAGAAGGAAGCGACGCGGACCGCGGCCTAATCATCACCCTGCTCCACATGGCTGCGCCGCCAGAGTCGCGTCGTTACCGGGCTTGGCAATCCATAAGAACTTTTCCAATGGATGCGCGAGTCAAGCCCGCGCATGATGGGTCCTTGCAAAGTCGCCTAAAACAACTTCGACGCCGATATGCAAATGCCAACGATTTGTCGTCTCGCAAATTGCAAGCGAGCCCCTCGACGAGAGCGAAAAACGCGTGGGCACGGCGCGCATAAACACGAAGAGTGTCGCATGGTCCTCGAATCACGCGCCCTAGCCCCAGTCTTACCGACCCGGCTGTTGTGACCCAACCGCAGGCGTAATCCTGCGCGCCCGTTGCACCGTTGTCTTGGTTAAGAACGAGGCGAGCGGTCGGCCCCACCAATCACTTGCGCGTTTCCTCAACAATCCGAGGGTTGCGTGACAACATCGCAAGCAGCACACGAGCGGGGCCCTCGGGCGAGCGTCTGTCTTGCTCCCAGTTGCGCAAAGTTCCGGGAGACACGCCGATCTGCCGGGAGAATGCCGCCTGCGACAGTCCCGTTCTGCGGCGAACAGCCGACACGTCGACCGCACGCGGGATTTTCGCCGCGTGCCGCAGTCCTTGCATGATCCGGTTTGCTGCTTTTGTCATGCCTTCCTCCGACGCCAGTATTGAGCAATTTTGGTTGTGAGTTTTCGAAAACCTGCAATTTCAGCCTTGCTGAAATTACCGCGATCGGCTTTGCTGAGAAGGGAATGGCGAGTTCATTGAGGCGCTCAACGCTGTCCCCTCATCCGCAATCTCAGCGCGTCGGGCTGCACATACGCACTGTTGCTCACGGGCCGCAAGCGCGATGCGGTCGGTATTGAAAGTAAAGCCAGCCCAAGCTCAATTGCTGCTCATGATAAGATACAACAAATTGGCTTCGTTTCGTAATTTAGGTGGTCTTCTCATAGAAACGTCGGGTAAGGTAGTAGGAAGGCAACGAAGGCAAGCGTTTCATTGCAATGTTTCAAACAGACGAACTTCGACCGATGGCGCAGCGACATGAAATTGCGAAACGAAGCCAATTTTTGATGGTTTTACAGAGGAGCCGATTCCAGGACAGAGCTCGCCGTGCCTCCCCGACGCCTCGCTTCAGTGCGTAACAGGGTTCGGGCATCGCCGATTGTCGGAGATTACCTATACTGTACGGTTCGGAGGAGGAGCAACGTTTGCGCGATCTGTCGCCACAGGGCGGTCTCGTATCGAGTGAGGCGCTCAAACACGCCGTTGTCCAGATTAGCCAGACGTAGAAAGCAGGATGTCAACTGCCTCGAATTCGTAGTTGAACCACGGGAGGCCACTTGGAGAGGGTCATTGTTGATTTGTTCTTTCTCATGATCGTCTACGGAATGCCCAGGTTCGCAGGTGTCCAAGCCCATTGCTGGCCGAAGAGCACGATCGACTATGCCATACAGTTTCTGTTCGGCTTCGCTCGCGGTCTCAATCGTGCTCCGACGTTCACGCACGATCTCGGCCTGGATCTGCAGGAGATCAGTCTCAATGGCGGTGGCGCGGCGGATACGCCACAGCAGGGATGCAAGGCGTAGGACGAGTTCGCGCTCAACGGCTGTTCGGGCGTTGTAATCGGCAATTACGGATGATTCGAATGCCCGATAGTCTGCTGCGCATAGAGGCGTGGGCGGTCGTGGAGCTTTGTCACGAAAGAGACTTTCGCGCGGATCGAGCCATCGGTCACCTGCGATCTCAGATGACCGATGATTTCTTTCACCGTAGCCGCTTTGTGCGTCCAAGGTTGTGTTATTGGGGACCAGTGACGCTGCGTCCGCTGGTGCTCGCAATCGAGAGACCAAGCGCGGTAGCGGTCTGCTGATCGATCTGTCCGCTCGGTTCTAATCCCCGTTGCCGCTGGAAGGCCATCACCGCCCTTCGGGTACGCGGGCCCAAAACTCCGTCCACGTCGCCGACGTCGAATCCTTTCTCCTTTAGGAGTGCCTGCGCCTGTTGAATCTGTTCTCGGGTCAAATTCAGTGGGCCGGCAGCTGGGGTAGCGGTGGCCTGCTGGTTCTGTCTCGGCTGGTTCGGCTGTGGCTGCCCTACTGCTGGCTCAGTCTGGCTCTGAGCCGAGCTCTGGCTTGGAGCGCTGGTATTTTGCTGAGAGGGCTGACCCTGCGTGGTGCTGAGCTGCTGTTCTTGTTGGGCGACTTGCGGCCTCTGCTCCTGCTGTCCCGATTCCGGCTGCTTTTCCTGTCCAGCTGGGGCCGGACTAGCCGTCTGGCCCGACGGCTGCCCTTCTGGCTCGGCCGGTGCGCTCTGCTTAGCCTGCTTCTCTGCTCCGGGCTGCTCTGCTTGCGTGGACGGGGTCTGTTGGGCCTCCGGGGCCTTGGAACTGCTTTGTTTCGAGGCGGGCTCTTCGTTCTCCCCGCAAGAAGCCACCCCAATGCCTATCGCCAACGCAGCTATGCCGGCCCATAATTTGTTACGCATAGACTGACCCTCTCTATATCGTGCCAAACTTGCCTCAAACCCGTGGGGCAAACAAGCGCGTACCAGCGAGTTGCAGATATGGCCTGAATTGCCTTTCGCGCGGCAAAGGAGGACCGGAGCAGTGCTCGGACGACCCGGCCAGCGTTGCCATGACTGATCATATAGTCATGCGCAAACCCTAAAAAAGCACCTGGCGTCAGGACTCGGGCCAGGGCACGTTTTCTGTTTTCAGCTGTGGGCAACCTCCCTCAGTTTTTGCGACAGGCGAGCGCGAATCCTCATTACCTACGATTCGTGCAGCTCGTGCATTTGGCCGCAAGGCGAGCGACGAATTCGTGGTCCCCCTGTCCCGCATCCATCACCGTGCGGCCCATCGGGCCGGCGATGAGCGGGCGTGGTGGACAGCTGGCGGTATTGATCCGGTCAAGGTCGCGCGCAAGCTCTGGAAGGAGACCCTGGCCGACAAGCGCTTAAGGCGCCCGCACGTCTCAGTGCAGGTCGGTCAAATAAATGCGCAATCAAACGCTGCAAGCGATGCAACTAAAGCAAGTGAGTAATGGCCCATGATGGGCTTGTTCCCAACATGGGAACGTTGTTATAACGAGCGATGCGGTTGATTGCGCGAAACGTGCTCCTGGCCTATGCCCGCGCGCATCCCGAAACGGCGGTTCCGCTCGAACGATGGTATAGGCTCGTAAAAGCTGCGAATTGCGCCTCGATGGACGACATCCGCCAGGTGGCTCCGACGGCTAAAGTAGTTAACCGCGAGCGCGCCCGCTTTGAGGTTGCCGGTGGAAACTACCGGATGATCGCAGCATTCGATTTCCGCCGGCAAATCGTATTCGTTAAGTTCATTGGGACTCACGCTGAATACGATGCCGTCGATGCGCTAACCGTTGCCCAATGCTAGATGGGGATTATCATGGAAATTCGCCCGATCCGCACCGACAAAGATCATCGTGCAGCACTTGTGGAGATTGAGAAGCTTTGGGGCGTCCCCAGCGGGAGTCCAGAGGGTGACAAGCTCGATGTCCTTGTGACGCTCGTCGAGACCTATGAGGAGCGGCGCTGGCCCGTCCGGAGTCGGCGCCGGTTCGACCCGGTTGATGTACTGCATTACGCAATCGAAGAGCTCGGCCATAGCCAGGCTGAGCTTGCAGATATTCTCGGCTCGCGTTCGCGCGCGTCCGAAGTTCTAGCTCGGCGCCGCCCCCTCACTCTGGAGATGATCCAAAAAATCAATGCAAGCTGGAAAATCCCCGCTGATCTCCTCGTCCAGCCCTATCGGCTTGCCGCAAATGCAGCCTGAGTTGAAACGACAACGCGGCGCAAGTAGCGCCTGCGCCTCCCAGACAAGGCCTCTAAAGGTCACCAGCAAAGGGCAGGCGACCATTCCAAAGGCCGTCCGCGAGCGCCTCGGATTGAAGCCCTGGCGATCAGCTCAAATTCTTCGATGCATCTTGACGGCAGCGTGATTCTCTTGCCGAAGCGACCCGCCTCTATCTTGCGCGGGATGGTTAAGTCCCAGCCGCGGCCGGTAGCAGCACTTGTCGAGATTGAGAAGCTTTGGGGCGCCTCTCCAGTGGGACTCCAGACGGTGAGCTCGACACCCTTGTGGCACTCGTCGAGACATATGAGGAGCAGGCACGCCATGGAAGGTCCGCTAGTGCGCGCCGTCGACACCAATGTGCTGGTGTACGCCGCCGACATCGACTCGCAATTTCATGCCCCTTGTCGCGATTGGCTCGAGCGCCAACGGGCGCGACCAGATGCTTGGTACCCTACTTGGCCAATCCCTACGAGTTTTTACGCGTGACAACCCACCCACGGGTCATGCGACAGCCGTGGAGCGCACCGGCGGCGTGGCAGTTCGTCACGGCGTTGCTCGCTTCGCCGGGCTTCGCCGTTCTTGTCCCGACACAACGACACGCTGACGTCGCCGGTGAGGTCATCATGGAGTTGCCACACCTCTGTGGTAATCTGCTTCACGATGCGCACACGGCTATTCTCATGCGCGAGCACGGGATCGGGCGCATCTGCACCCGCGATACCGATTTCAATCAATTCCGATTTCTCGAAGTGATCGATCTACTTCGACTGTAGGATCGTTATTGGTGACGCGGTAACAGGCTTACAACAACCATGACGAAAAAGAAGATCGGATACGAAGTGGGGAGCGGGAATGTCTTCGCCGATCTCGGCCTTCCCAATGCCGAGGAACACCTAATCAAGGCGCAACTCGTCTACAAGATCGACACCTTAATGGAGGAGCGCAGGCTCAAGCAGGTTGAGGCCGCCCAGCTGTTCGGTGTCAAGCAGCCCGACATTTCCAAGATGCTGCACGGTGATTTCCGGCAGTTCTCGGTTGAGCGGTTGTTGCGGTTCCTGGTGGCGCTAGGGCAGGACGTAGAGATCGTTATCAAGCCACATCGGGATCGTCGGCACGGCGCCCAGCTTCGCGTCGCTTGAAAAGCATCGCAATCAGCGGGCCGCGAGGCTTTGGCGAGACCGCGTGAGCTTATCGACCGATTGAGTTTCTCGCTCCCCATTCGCGTCATGAGAACGAAAGCTGCGCATCGACTCCCGCAAATGGCGCGCGCAGTCCGATTTCATCTTCTTCCAACAACCCGGCCATCTCCAAAGCGCGCACATCGCCATGCACGCGTTTGTAATCTCGCCCAAGCTCGCGTGCGAGTGCAGCGATCGACAGGTTAGGCCGGCGACGTACGAAGCGGACAAGCTCGATCCGCTTCGGCGACAACGTCGCCAATAGACCCTCCAAGCTTTCGAACGAAAGATGCTCCTCATGGATCGGCTCACCACGTTTCGCCCGTCGCCACGCGTCGACAAACCGCCGGCCGGATGCCTCTAGGCTTTCCACGTGAACCCGAACTTTGCGTTGCTTCGTCATCGCTTTCTCCTCGCTTCCTCGACATCGGCCAAGAAGTCGGCAATCAACCTGTTCGGCGACGTGAAGCGATATGCCAACTCGCGTCCCAACACGTGGCGGTGATCGCCCCTTCCCCCCTCGTTGTCATAGCACACGAGCCTCTTGCCGCCCTTCCCGAAGTAAAGCCGATATTTGAAGCCATGGTGACTGCCCGGGACTCTCTGCGGCACCTTCCAGATCACCATCTCGACGATCGCTCCGTCGTCCAATTCATGCTTTAGGCGAAAAACCGGCGCCGCCCTCATATGGCGTATGATGCCATAGACCAGTTTATCGCGTCAAGAGCTATAGCGCCCTTGCTCGACGCGATCTTGTGGGATTGGGGCACCTCCAGTCGGACTCCAGACGGTGACAACTTCGACACCCCTCAAGCGAATTCGTGAGCAGCGACGTGCAAATCGGAAATCCGGCGCGCTGAACTCGTCCAAGTACGCCGCGCGAACTCATCGTGACGACCAGTGGTAGTCCCGCCGTGTGCCTTCGGGCATGAAACCTGTCCGCGGGCCGCTTTGACGGCTGAGCTTCGATAGCTTGTTCGGACTTTGGTGATCGGTTTAGCCGCTCGGGTTTTCGCGAGCGAGGTCATTCTGATCATCCGGCTGCCCATTCGGCATTCGCGGCTAAGGCAGTCCGTTTCTCACTCACGCAGTTAGTCTTTTCGACTGGATGTTTAGCGTGCGAACGCACGACAAGCAGCTTTTGGTTCGCGGTCAATGATGCGCAAAAGTGCGCGCATGGCACCGTCAAGGCTGCGTCGCCCCTGCTCGTACGACTCCATTGTACGCGCTGGAATCCCAAACAAGCGCTCGAATTCCTTGGTTGAGGAGGCGACCTTCAACCGAATAGCCCTTATCTGAGCGGGCGATATAGCGTTGGCCGCCAGTTCATGCGCCTTCAGCTCGATTTCACCGCGCAGGTGTCTTGCCATCTCTTCGAAGGCTTCGACAAGATCATCGCCGACGCGTGAGCCCTTAGCGCGCGATCGGCTTTGCCGGTTCCTGTCGCTATAAGCGCGCCCTCTTTGCAATTCAGTGGGGGATCTGTGGCGATTTGCCTGAGTTTTCTTCGGCAATACCATTGCTAACTTCCCGGCTTCTTGATGCTTTCGAGCGCTGCCAGAATTCGGCGTCGCTGATCGGTCGATAGGTCGTCCCGCTCGCTCTTGGAGTAGGCGGCCATCATATAAAAACGGTCTGTCCCAATCGCCACGTAGTAGACCACGCGCCCGCCGCCCTGCTTGCCCATTCCCGGCCGTTGTACCCTTGCCTTGCGGGCGCCTTTAAGCCCGCGGACCATCGGGTGCGTTGGATTGGCGACAATCTCGGCCTCGATGTCGGCCATCCCGGCTTCATCGATGCCCATATCCCGCATGCCACGTAAGTAGGGCATCAATCGGAAGATCGGCATTTGGCCTTCATACTACAGTGCAGTTATTACGTCAATGTATGACTGAGAGCACTCAAGTTTCTGCCTATGCCAGCGAGGTCATTCTGGTCATCCGGCTGCCGCGGCCTTCGCGGCTAACTAGCCAAGGGCTCCGCCCTTGATATCCCTTGCGCCGGAGCGTGGGGAGGGTGCCGAGGATGATCGCGGGATATCAAGGGGGAGCCATGGTTGAGGGCCACAGATAGCCGCTACGATCCCGGTCCTGGCACTGCAGCGCGGGCCGGTCATGAACTCCTTCTACGAGCACCACAGGGACAGCATACATTGGCACTATCGCTGCTGGCGAAGCTGGAGGCGGCCGGATTAATCACCCGCGTCGTGCCCAGCGGGGCTCAAGCTCGCAGCCGTAGCCCGGATGAGCACCGCGATGTCCGGGCCACGTCGGGGATACCGTCAGCACCGTCAACAGCGTCCGCGCCAATAGGGCAGGACAACCTCGAGTTGGGACCGGCTGGCGACAGCCGCCGATCGAGCCCGATCAGTTATCCATCACGGGCGCAGACGATGCTGACGGGGCTGACGCAAATGCCGCGGTTCGTTTCGGGTAATTGGGTTGAAGCTACCGCCGCCGCGGTCTGCCATTGTCTGTCGCAAGGTTAAGCAACGCCAGCAGTGCCACATCGAAGCTAGTGATCCATCCGGAGTATATTAATGCGGCACGTTTCCTACAGCGCCTTTCGAGA
>CATPCO010000657.1 GCA_955652925.1 uncultured Xanthobacteraceae bacterium
CCGTGAACGTCATTTCGGTTGTAGCGCCGGGCGTAATCTGTTTCTCAATGTCGTAGCCGTGGAGATGGATCGTCATGGGGCGATCGCTGCTCCACTCGAGCTTCACGACGTCGTTTTGCTTGACTCGGATGAGCCGCATGTTTGCCGGGACGTGGCCGTTCTCGACCCGCAGCGCGTAGGTGACTTCGGCCGCGCGTGCGGCTGAATCTTGGATGGCCCTGCTCAGGGCCAGGGTCAGAAGGAAAAACGCAAGCGCTTGCGCGCGCATTCATGGACTCCAATTGGAGGGAAGGTCGGAGATGCGGTTGAGCATCCACCCCGCCTCGTACGGGGCCGGAAACAGCGCGGGATCGCCGACTGCAAATCCCATGAATTGTCCAAAACCATCGGTCATACCCCCGACCGGATTCCACGCGGCGACCGGTTTGTCGCCGATACCGAGCGCGAGCCAGCCATTCCAGGGAAAGTCCTTGAGCTTCACGGTGCGAATGAACATGGGCGATGCCAACCCGGTTATTGCATCGTATCCAATGTTTTCGATTCCGGCCGAGAACTCCACGTTGACGTATTCTCGTTTGAGCGTGTAGCCGATCATCATTGTTTGGCAGCCCACGGTGAGCGCCCCCACGAGGTCGCGTTCGAGATTGATCCGCTCGGCCAAGCCGACGAAATCACCTGCCTCGAGGCGCCGCACCATGGAGTCGACGCGCCGTTTGTCCGCGGGATCGATCGTTTCGCCCAGAAGGCGCATGGCATTGAACCAGCCGGTTTTCAGCCGGGGCGGACCAAGCCGGCCGTTGACGGAGAACATTTCTGAGGCGAGTGACTGCGCCGCATCGACTTCCACGATCTCGGCATCCCAATCGTTCTCGGACCACTGCGGATGGTTTTGCGCGAATCTCCCGCTTGCCTTGATCTTGGGCTGAGGCAGCGCGGCACCGCCCGCGGAAAGGCGCGTCTTGGCTGTGGCTGCGAGATCGAAATGATGGAGATAATCGCCATGCAACGGCGTCACCGGATAAGGATGCAGAATGAAGCCCTGTTGCGAGCCGCGCTCGCGCACGACGGCCTTGACGATATCGCAGCTCGAACTCTGCGCGGTCAGCAACGATGAACGGGGATTGACGCGCACCACGACGAAAGCGCCTAGCGACTCGATTGCTGCAACATTTTCAGCCGGCGTGCCCGCGAAGCTCAGGCCCTCGCCGATAAAAGCCTGAATCTCAGTTTTGCGCAGCGCATCGGCGGCCTGCGCGGGCGCGATCGTCTTGATCGCGATCTCGTGCGGATAGAACGACGGGTAGACCGGCAGCTCATGGCCGCCCTGTGCTCCGCTCGCCATGATCGCGGCCGCGACAAGAAAGAAGAATGCAGCCTTGCGCATCATCCCCGCAGCGTGCGCATGACGGCCTCGTTCGCCAGCGCCTCCTTTGGGGTGCCCTGAAAAATGATCTCGCCGCGATCGATCACATAAATCCGATCGGCAATTGCCGCCGCGCTGGTGAGATTCGATTCCGCGAGCAGAAGCGAAATGCCGAAACCTTTGATCATCATGACGGCGTCGCGGAACCGCCTCACCACGACCGGAGCAAGGCCTTCGAAAGCCTCATCCAGGATCATCAGGGATGGCGCAAGCGTCATGGCGCGCGCAATCGACACCATTTTTTTCTGCCCGCCGCTGAGATTGAGGCCGGGCCGGTCCAGGAATTTTTCCACTTCCGGAAAGACGCTCAACGCCCGGGCCTGGGCGTCGCCGTCTGCTGCGCCGCGCCTCTTCTGCGAGAGCCAGCGGCTGATCATGAGATTCTCCGCCACCGTCAGCTCGGGAAATATGCCGGAATTCTCCGGCGCATATCCGATCCCGCAGCGGGCGCGCCGGTGCGGCGGCAAGCGACTGATGTCCTGGCCGCGGTAGACGATCTTGCCCGATCGCGTGGGAATGAGTCCGATGATGCTCTCGATGATGGTGGTGCGGCCAGCCCCGTTGCGTCCGACCAGCGAAACGACCTCGTTCTCCGAGACGGTGAGCGAGACGTCGCGCAGGATGTGCGCGGGGCCGCGAAACGTATTGATGCCTATGACCTCAAGCAGCACGTTCGTTTCCAATCGTCAGGCCGAGAGCGGCGCACCGAGAAGAATGCTGGTCACCTCGTTGTTCGCTCTGATCTCCTCCGGAGTTCCGTCCGCGAGAAACAGTCCCTCATGCATCATCACGATGCGATCCGAGTAACGGAATACCACGTCCATATCGTGCTCGATGACGACCGCGGTCATGGTTCCGGCGCGCACCACCGAGGAGACGGTGTCCATGATCTGGGTCTTGTCACGCGTGCTCACGCCGCTTGTGGGCTCATCGAGAAACAGCAGCTTCGGGCGCAGAGCGCACGCCACAGCGACATCGAGCAGCTTGCGTTCGCCTTGCGCCAGCCCCCCCGCCAGCACATTGCTCTTCCCGCCAAGCCCGAACTGACCAAGCACGTCGATCGCCTCCCTGCGAACGTCCTGATCGTGGTCCGCAAGCGAGCCCATCTTCACCGCCTTGCCTTCGCGCGAGAAGATCGAGAGTGCCACATTGTCGAAAACCGTGAGCCCGTCGAACAGGTTGACGATCTGGAAGCTGCGCGCGATTCCGGCCTTGATCCGCTCGTGAACGCCGGTCGTGGTAATGTCCTTGCCCTCGAACAGAATGCGGCCGCTGTCAGGGGTGAGCTGGGCACTGATGAGGTTGACAAGCGAAGTCTTGCCGGCACCGTTGGAGCCGACCAGCGAGAGAAATTCCCCCTCGTTCACGACGAAGTTCAAGCCATCGCAGGCGCGGGTATCCCCGAACCTTTTGCTCAGATCGATAGTCTGGAGAAGGATCACGCCGCGCCCTCCTTCGGCCTCGATTTGCTGACCAGCAAGGAGAGGGCGCCCACGATTCCAGTCGGCAGAATCAGGACCAGCAGAACGAGAACGACGCCGAGGAGAAGCTGCCAGTACTCGGTCGTAGCGATGGCGTAAGTCTTGAGATAGGTAAAGACTATTCCCCCCACGATCGGACCCGTGAAGTTACGGAACCCGCCCAGCAGTGCGCTGAACACGATTTCGCCCGAGAACGGCCAATAGAGAATCTCGGGGGTGGTGAGTCCGTTAAGGGGCACCCAAAGGATGCCTGCCAGACCGGTGAACGTTCCGGAAATCAGGAAAGACAGCCAGCGGAAGCGGCGAATGCGCAATCCCAGAAAGCGCGCGCGGGTCTCATTGTCGCGAATGGCCTGCAGGGCTTTGCCGAACGGGGAATGCACGACCAACCAAATGATGGCGACTGAGATCGCGAACACTGCGAGCACATAATAGTAATATGAATGGACGAACCGTTGGTACGAGCCCGCTCCCGAGAAGGTGAGCATCCCCGCGAGCAGGGTCGGGCGCGCGACGCGCAGACCATCAGTGCCTCCGGTCACCCAGAAGAACTTGAACGCAAGGCTGTAGAGCACCTGTGAGAGCGCAAGCGTGAGAATGCCGAAGAAAATCCTTGTATGGCGCACGCAGACATAACCGAACAGCGCGGAGCCAATGGCCGCAATCGGCAGCCCGATCAGCAGATAGAGCTCCATGGAGTGAATGCCGGCATCGCGCAGCAGAAATGCAACGGTATAGGCGCCGATCCCGAAAAAAGCGGAATGCCCGAACGACAACAGGCCGGTGTAACCAAGCAGAATGTTGAAACCGAGCGCGGCGATCGCCGCGATCAAGCCGTAAGTCAGGAGTTGAATCTGATAGAGCCCGATATAATCCGGCAAAAGCGCCAGTGCGGCCAGCACGAGAACCGCCGCCGCACCCAACAACAGCTTCGGGCGATACGAGACGAGACTCACGTCGGCTTTCATCAGGCGCTTCCGAACAGGCCTGTTGGTTTGACCAGCAACACCAGGGCCGCGATCAGATAGAGCACCGCGAGCTCGATTTCAGGAAAAAATTGAATGCCGGCGGTGCGCACAAAGCTCACGATGAGCGCGCCGACAAGCGCCCCCTGCAGGCTGCCTAAGCCGCCGATCACCACGACCACGAAGGCGAGGATGAGGGCATCGATGCCCATCCCCAGCACAGCGGCCTGGGTGGGAACGATGATCGCGCCGCCGAGGCCGGCCATGAAGCAGCCGATCGCGAATGCCGAGACGTAGACCAGTCCCACATTGAGGCCGAGCGCCGAGGCCATGCGCCGGTCCTGTGAGGTCGCGCGCAGCAGCACGCCGAACTTCGTGCGATAGATCACGATCCAAAGCAGCAGCGCAGCGGCAATTCCGACCCCGATCACAACCAGGTTATAGGCGGGGTACACGATCCCGCCCACGCGGATGATGGGCAGTGCGTCCATGATCGGATCGGCAGACAGCGGCAGGCCGCCCCAAAGGAAACGAATAACGTCCTCCAGGATGAGAAGAAGGCCGAAGGTGACGAGAAGCTGATATTCCTCGGCACGCCGGTAGAACGGACGCAACAGCAGCGGCTCGACGATGATACCGAGGAGTGCAACGGCGGCGGCTCCAAGCGGGATGAGCAAAAAAGTCCATCCGGCGGGAACGCCGGCCGCGATTGCCCGCCCCACGAGCCAAGCCGTTGCGAAAGCGCCGACGGCATAGAATGTCCCGTGCGCCATGTTGACGATGCGCATCACGCCGAAGATGAGACTGAGCCCGGCGGCGATAAGGAAGAGAACCGAGGCATAAAACAGCGAATTGAGTATCTGGATGATCAGTATGGACACGGATTTTCTCGCGTCTTTTAACTTCGCCTGCGCAGCTCATACGATCGGCAAAATCGCTAGCTCTGTTTGAATCAAACGGCCTCGGCTGCGCGAACGAACCTACCACAAAAACCAGCCGCGCCCACCGGAGTGGGCGCGGCGTGGTGTCAGACTCGATGTCGCAGCTTATGCTTCAGCCAGTGGCTTTCGGCCAGGTGGTCTTGATCCAGTTCGCGGCCGCGGTCGATTCGTTGTGGCCTTGGCCGGGCTTGGGCCAGTTCGCCGGCGCCGTGATGTTGCGAATCGGAATGGTGATGATCCGATCGGGGTCCCACACCGGGAACGGGTAATTCGGCAGATTTTTGCTAAACCCGGTGACCGCGTCCTTGTAGCCCTGGTGATTGTCCGGGCGGATGTAGAGATAACCTGACGGTGTATCCATTCCGAGCCCTTCGAGCTGGCTGATGATTGCTTCATCCTCGGGCCAGCCGCCGGCGAGCTTGTTGGCGCGCTCTATGGCGGTCTTCAACATATAGAGCGCCACATATGCGCCCTCAGACTGGAAGTTCGGATATTCCTTCCAGCGATCGAAGTACTTCTTCACGAAGGAGACGTTCTCCGGCCAGCGGTTTCCGCCGGGATAGGTGAAGTGGTAGTTCGAGTGCACGCCGGCGAGAGCTCCTTCGGGATGGTCCTTGCCGTTGGCATGAGGCGCCACGCCGAATGCGAGTGTGGTTGCGAGCTTCACCTTGTCGAACAGGCCATAACGCAGCGCCTGCTTGTAGAAGGCAATGTAGTCACCGCCCCACAGCGAGGTGTAGAGCAGGTCGGGCTGGGACGACAGCGCCTTGGTAATGTGGGCGGTGAAGTCGGTGGTGCCGAGCTTCGGCCACGCTTCCGATACCATCTCGGTGCCGGGCAGTAGCCGCTCGATTGCCAGCGTGAAGTGCTCGGCGGCGTTGCGGCCATAGCTGTAGTCCGGATGGATGTGCGCAATCTTGCGCACCTGCGGCCAGGTCTGGGCAGTGGCGATGGCAGCCGTGATCCCGTCCGCCGATTGGATATTGGTAATGCGGAAGACGTATTTGGGATTGGGGTCAGCCACATCGAACACGAAGTCGGTGCAGCCGTCGGTGAAGATCGTCATCACGCCGAGCTCCTCGGCGACGGGGGCGAGCGCCGGGCTGTTGCCGCTGGAGATGATGCCGGTGAAGAGGTCGATCTTGCCTTCCAGCTTCATGCGCCGAAGCTCTTTGACATTGGCGTCGGTGCCGGCGGCTTCGTCGGCGGTGATCGTCTCGATCTTGCGTTTGCCCAGAAGCCCGCCCTTGGCGTTGATCTCTTCCGCGGCGAGGATGTGACCCTTCATTGAGGGTTCACCGAGCACCGCCGCCGGGCCGGTCAGGAACGTCATATGTCCGGTCTTAAACGGCGTATCCGGAATCTTGCCTTTTGCGGGTTCGGCCGCCGCCTTGACCAACTGCGGTCCGGCCACCATTCCGGCGCCGGCAAGACCGGTCCCGCCGACCGTCACGCCCAGCGCGCCGAGAAAGCGTCGGCGGTCTACGGTGGTAGGTTTTTCCATGGGGTGTCTCCTGAAAAAGCTTGTTGGGAGCGGGGAGGCCTGCCCCCCGTCCATAGACCCATGCTATCATGGAACAGGAGGGCACGCGACCCTCCAGCAGACAAAATTCGGCGTGCGAAACGTCGCAATGTGCCGGCGATTTGCACGAGCGGCTGCCGGCGCTCGCCGAGTTGGTTACCATTCGATCTGGGACCGACCTGAGGAAGCGTGATTGCATGTCCATGCTCATGCGCGTCTTGTGCTTCGTCGGTGTCCTTGCGTGGTCCAGCGCGCTGGCCGCGGAGGAATTTCCGAACCGTTCCATCAAATTCGTCGTGCCTTTCCCTGCCGGCGGCCCGTCCGACTTCATCAGCCGCGTGCTGACGGAGAAGATGGCATCATTGCTCGGGCAGTCCATTGTGATTGAGAACCACGCCGGCGCCGGCGGACTCAACGGCATTGCCTCGGTGGCGAAGTCAAGTCCCGATGGCTACACCATCGCAATCGCGCCATCGAGCAATCTCGCGATGATGGTGAACCTGCGCGAAAGCATGCCGTTCCAGCCGCTCAAGGACCTCGCACTCATCACTCAAATCGTTTCGGTGCCGGAAATCATTGTGGTCAACGAGAATGTACCGGCGAAGACGCTGGCGGAATTCATCGCGCTTGCCAAAGCACAGCCCGGCAAGCTGGTCTTCGCTTCGACAGGTATCGGCGGAATGCCGCATATGGCCATGGAGCTGCTCGAGCTGACTGCCGGAATCCAGCTTGTGCACGTGCCCTACAGTGGTGCGGCGCCTGCCGTGAACGACCTGCTGGGCAGCCATGTCCAGACAA
>CATPCO010000658.1 GCA_955652925.1 uncultured Xanthobacteraceae bacterium
GTCTGCGAGCCGGGCCCCGCGGTTCCCTGCTCGATCCCGGGATTGAGCAGGCGCGCAAGCGCGGGTGCGGTGGGCGGCAATTCCGGCCGCGCCGCCTTGGCACGCGTCGGTTTCGCCGGGTCCTTTTTCGAATGCTTCGCGGGATCGCGCGCGGGCCGCTGCGGCGGCTTCTCGGGGGACTTCGCCATCGCCGGAATATGGAGCCTGCTTTATGATGGGAAAAGGGCCGGAGCCACCGCGCTACCCTTCCCTCCCCCAGGAGAATGATCGTTGCAGGAAATGGAGGAAATCGTGCGTCCATCACCCACGCCGACCCGTCGCACGGCGTTGACGTTCTGTGCGAGCGCGGCGGCACAGCCGCTCTTCCTCATAACGAGGAGCGGCTCCGCGCAGGATTATCCCGGCAAGCCGGTGAAAGTGATCGTGCCCTATCCGCCGGGCGGCGGCGCCGACACCGTGAGCCGCATCCTGTTCACGCGATTGAGCGAGGCATTCGGCCAGCAATTCGTGATCGACAATCGGGGCGGCGCTGGGGGAACCATCGGCGCAGCGATTGCGGCCAAGGCGGAGCGCGACGGCTATACGATTCTTTATGACGCGACCGCGTTCTCGGTGAATCCGTCGCTCTATCCGCGCCTGCCCTATGACACGAACAAAGATTTCCAGCCGGTCTTTCTGGCTTCGCTGGTGGCCAACCTGCTGGTCGTGAATCCTTCCGTGGCGGCGCACACCGTCAATGACGTGATCGAGATTGCGAAAGCCGCCCCCGGCGGCCTCGACTGGGCATCATCCGGCAACGGCACCGTGCAGCACCTCTGCCTCGAAATGTTTCGGCTGCGCACCGGGGTCAAGCTCAATCACATTCCCTATCGCGGCGGCGGCCCCGCGCTCAACGATGTGATCGCCGGACAGGTGAAGTTCTTCTTCTCCAATGGCGCGGCATCCATTGGTCACGTGGAGAGCGGCGCGCTGCGCGCGATCGCGCATACCGGGCGTGGGCGGCTGCGCACATTGCCCGGCGTGCCCGCGGTCGCCGACACGCTGCCGGGCTTCGAGGCCTATGAATGGAACGGCGTATTCGTGCCGGCCGGCACTCCCGCTGCGATCATGCACAAGCTCAATGCGGGCTTGAATGCGACGCTGCGCCATCCCGACGTGATCGAGCGGTTCGAGGCGCTCAACGTCGAGTTCCGCGAGAACACGCCGGAAGAATTCGGCGCCTTCGTCAAGGAGGAGATGGAAAAGTGGGGCCGCGTGGTGCGCGAGGCGAATATCAAGCTGGGGTGAGACCAACGTAGCCCGGATGAGCCAACGGGTCGGCCGAAGCGCCGCCCGATGACAGGTTCCACGAACTCCGGGAACAATCTTGCCGCACGGCATGAGCCCCGGGTGTCGCTACGCTCACCCGGGCTACAAGCTACGATAAGCTACGCCGCCGCCTTCTCCAATCCCCGCTTGAGAGAGGCGATCACCTCATCAATGGTCTGCACGTCGCCGAAGATGGAATAGAACGTGCGCAGGCTCGCATTGTGCTCCTCGTCGGTATAGGTGGCGAGCACGTCGTGCACCATGATGACCTTGAAATTGAGCATCATGGCATCCCGCGCCGAGCTCTCGCAGCACACGTTGGTGGCGGTGCCGCCGATGAGGACGGTGTCGATACCACGGCCGCGCAAATAGGATTCGATGTCCGACGATCCCGGCAGGAACGCGCTGAAGCGTTTTTTCACAATCTGGACGTCCTGCGGGCGCACGTCGAGCTCCGCCCACAGCGCGTGCCCCTCGTGCGCGAGATCCATGCTGGCATAACGCAGATCGCGGCGATGCGGCGTCTGCAGCCAATCGTGAAAGACGTTCCAGCTCTCGCGCGTGTCGTTGGTGGCGTTCTTGACCCACACAACATGCCCGCCCAGCTCGCGCAGCGCGGCGGCGAGGCGGTTCACCGCCGGGACGATTGCGCGTGCCTTCGGCACCTCGCCCTGGAAGCCCGGCTGCATGAAATAGTTCTGCATGTCGATGACCACAAACGCACACTTTGCCGGCTCGATCACATCGAAGGGATGCGCGCGGCCGGCGCGCTCGGTCACGCGGGCGACGAGGTCGGCGGGAAGCGAGAGCTCATGCATGGTGCGTCTCCGGGATGCTGCCGGCCGATTGTCAATTTTTTGGGCTGCGGCGCAAGTGCAAGGGTGGCCCCAGACATCCGGTGGGCCCCTCACCCCTTCTTTTTGTTGCAATGCCGCGCATGCGCTCTCCCGCAAACGGGGAGAGCGCGCGGTGGGCGGATGATCAATACCTCGCGACTTCCGGAGCGGTGGGGCCGAACTTGAAGTTCAGGCCGACCTTGAACACGTTCTTGTGTTCCTTGACGTCGATTGGAAGAAACACGCTCACACAGCCCGCGAGCGAGCAGCTAAAGTTGTTGGTCGTTGTGCCGAAGCCGTAGAAGTCATATTCGACGAAGCCGGTGAGCCAGTCCAGGAAGGCATACTCGCCGCCCACCCCCACCGTCCATCCTGCACGTTGCTCGCTGGTCGTGCCAAAGGGCGCTCCGTTTGCGGTCACCACGATGCTGTAGTTGTCGCGCTCCCACGCGCCGCCCGCCTTGGCGTAGAGCAGGAAGCGATCCCAGGCGTAGCCGGCACGCGCGGTCACCGAGGCGAGCGATTGAATGCTCGACTGATCGGTTAACCCGGTCAGCACGCTGTTGACATTGTTGCCGGTGGCGTTGGTCCAGTCGTAGTCGCCCTGGAGACCGAACACCCAGGTGCCGATCTGATAGTCGCAGCCGCCTTGCAGGCCGCCGATCCCACCGCTTGCGGTGTGCGTTCCGAAACCCGCTCCGGCAGGAGCAGCGGGAATTGGGATCCCGGTCACGGTGAACGGCGGGGAAGCAACGCTGTTGGACCATTCCTTGTTGACCCAGACGCCGCCGCCGTTGCCGCCGATATGGCATCCGGTCCAGGTGAAATAGGCCACCACCGGAGGCGGCGGCCGATAAACCGGCACCGGCCTCGGCAGGTCAGCCGCGCCGGCGGATCCCCCAAGCATCGCCGTCACGGCGAAGCCAAGCACTAATGACTTTTTCTTCATCCGACACCCCCACTCACGCAACTTCTACGGCTGCTTCCTCCTCTAAAAGAAAAGCCCCGGACGCGCCGGGGCTCTTGTTGTTTCGTTCGCGGAACTCAGCCTCCGAACTTGAAGTTGAGACCGACCTTGAGCACGTTGATGTTCTGCTGGACGTTGACGGGAATGGTCGCCACGGGCGTTCCGGCGAATGGTAGTCCGGCTGGGATCGTGCAGAAGACGGCGCCCGCCGCACAGTTGAAGCTCGCGGACTGACTGCTAAAGCTGTAATAATCATATTCGATGAAGCCGGTCAGCCAGTTCAGGAAGGCGTACTCGGCACCCACGCCAATCGTCCAGCCGCTGCGCGTGCCGCTGAAACTGCCGATATTGGCGGTGCCCAGTCCGAGGAAGGTCGCCTGGAGCGTGTAGTCGTCGTTCACCCAAGCGCCGCCGCCCTTCACATAGCCGAGGAAGCGATCCCAGGAATAACCGACGCGGCCGGTCACCGATGCAAGCGAATTGACCTTGGTGGAATCCGTAACGGCGCTCACAACGGTGGGGCCCAATGCAAGAAGGGCCGGAGCATTGGGGCCGTTACCAGTGGCGCTGCTCCAATCCCAGTCGCCCTGGATGCCGAATACCCAGCCGCCGGTCTGATAATTGCAGCCGACCTGACCACCACCTAGGCCGCCGTTGGCGTTGTGGCTTCCGAAGTCCGTTGCGACCGGCGCTCCAAAGAAGACGCCCGAATTGGTCCAATCATTATTCGACCACAGCCCGCCGCCGTTCGCGCCGATGTAGCATCCGGTCCAGGTGAAATAGGCTACCACCGGGGGCGGCGGCTGATAGACAGGCACCGGCCTCGCAAGGTCAGCGGCGGTTGCGGAACCGCCGATGAGCGCGGTCGCGGCAAGGCCAGCGAGCAATGACTTCTTCATCCGATCCTCCATTTGGCCGCGCGCACTCGTACTCTTTTCCCCGGCGGCCGTTGCCCATTGTCTTACTCCCACGGAGGGCTTGA
>CATPCO010000659.1 GCA_955652925.1 uncultured Xanthobacteraceae bacterium
TACTTCGACGACGTGAAGGTGCCGTGGGAGCGTGTTTTCGTCTATCGCGATACCGATATGTGCCGCGCCCAGTTCCATGACACGCCCGCGCACTCCTATCAGAACTACCAGGCGCAGATACGTCTGTCCGCCAAGATCCAGTTTCTCACCGGGCTGGCACGCCGCATCACGGAAGCGATTGGCACGATCAATATTCCTTCCGTCCGAGAGCAGCTTGGGTTCCTGTCGGCGCAGTCAAGCATGGTGCACGCGATGCTTGCCGGAATGGAAGCAGACGGCACCATGCAGGGGGAATGGTATGTTCCCAACAAGCATTACATGTATTCCGCCCAGGTCCTCACCCAGGACCTCTATCCACGCGTCGTTAACACCCTGCGCGAGCTTGCCGGTGGGGCACTGATCATGCTGCCGTCATCAATCAACGATTTTGCGAACCCCGAGGTTGCCAAGATCATCAGAACGACGCAGCGCGCCGTGGGCATGGCGCCGGACGACAAGGTCAAGCTCATGAAGGCGGCATGGGACGCGGTGGGCTCGGAATTTGGGTCGCGTCACACCCAGTACGAAATGTTCTACGCAGGCGCCCGTTTTGTCACGACCGGCCACAGCTTCAGAACCTATGACTGGGATGCAGCGACAGGTCTCGTCGATCGACTGCTTGCGAGCTACGATCTGCAGAAGGAGTTGGCGCAGTCTGACGCGGCAGGCGCCGCGCAGGCGGAATGAGCAAAACCGGACGGCCGACACACCGGCGCGTGGTCGTATTGGCGCTCCTTGCCGGCCTTATCGCCGCTGGCCATGTTGGCAAATTGCCCCCTGCCCTGCCCTCCATACGCGCGGACCTCGGCCTTGATATCATTACCGCGGGTTGGCTTGCGTCAACGTTCAGCGCTACTGGAATGACCACCGCAATATTCCTCGGCGCGGTCGCGGATCGTCTCAACCATTGGCGGCTCGCCATTGGCGGCCTCGGTTTAATGGCCGCGAGCGGGCTCTGCGGCAGCCTGGCAATGGACGCAGCGCAGCTCATTACTACCCGATTCTTTGAAGGGATCGGATTTCTCGGTGTTGTCGTCGCGGCTCCGTCAATTATTGCGCAAGCGCTAAGTGGCCGCGAGCGGCGCGCCGCGCTGGGGCTTTGGCCGGGATATCTGCCGGGCGGCGTTTCCATCATGATCCTGGCGGCCCCGCTCGTATTGCATGCCGCAGGCTGGCGCGGCCTGTGGATCGCGGTTGCGGCACTCGCCGCCGTGGGCGCCTTGATCATGGCACTCTTGGGGTGGAGCGCGCGGGGGAACTCTTGCGCCGGCATGGACGGGAAATTCTGGAAGAATCTCCGGCTCGTGTCCTCGCAACCGGGGTCCTGGCTGCTCGGCGGCTGTTTCGCCCTCTACGGCGCGCAGCTCTATGCCATCATGACGTGGATGCCGACATTCATGATCGAGGAGCGCGGCGCGGGCGCAGCGAGCGCCGCCCTGCTCACTGCAGCCGTCGTTGCAGTGAACGGTTTGTGCAACGTGCTGGGAGGCTTCCTCCTGCAACGCGGCGTAAGGCCATGGGTGATGATCGCCGCATCCGGCGGCGTGATGGCACTTTCTGCGTTCGGCACATTCTCGATCCTGGTCCCCGATTTAGCGCGATACATTTTCAGTCTTGCTTTATGCGGGGCTGGCGGTGTGGTCGCGTCGGCGGCGTTTGCGATCGCCCCGATGTTTGCAGCTTCAGCGGCGCAAACCGGCACCGTGAACGGAATGCTGGTGCAAGCTTCCAATTTGGCACAGTTCTGCGGTCCCTCGGCATTGGCCATCAGCGTGTCCAAATCCGGCCGCTGGGAGAGCGCGCTCTGGGTCATGGTCGGGGTGAATGTGTTGGTGATGGCGCTCGCATTTCTCCTGCGCTGTCAGGAGAAGAGAATTGCAGCGCGAAGCGTGGTCGTCCGGTCATGATCTATCAGCAGCTCGTGAACGGCCTGATGTTGGGCGCCTCCTATGCGCTGGTGGCGATCGGCTACACCCTCATTTTCGGAGTGCTTAACCTGCTCTATTTTGCACAAGGCGAAGTCTTCATGGTCGGCGCCTTCGTCGGCCTCTACCTTGTGCTTTACGCCGGCGCCGGGATTTACGGCGCCATTTTCGGCGCAATGATCATATGCGGGCTCATAGGGGCGGTCGCAGTCTTCGTGGCAGTGCGCCCGGTCAGAAAGGATCGGCCACTGGCACCTCTCATCAGCACCATCGGGCTGACCATCATCCTGCAGAACCTGGCGGTCTACATCTTCGGGGGCCAGCAAATGGCGTTCCCGGAGACCATCGAGCAGAGGCTTTATCAACTGGGGCCGGTCACCATCAGCTCGGCGCAACTGGTCATCCTGGGCATTGCGATCGCTTTGATGGTGCTGCTCTGGCTCTTCATCGAGCGCACCAAGATGGGCCGTGCGATTCGCGCGACCGCGGAAAATCATGAGACGGCGGCTCTCCTCGGCGTCGATGTCAATCGAATCGTGCTTATCACTTTCATTATCGGCTCCGGCATTGCCGGTGTCGCCGGCGTGCTCGATGGCATCAAGAACAGCAACATCTCGCCCTTCATGGGCCTCGCCGCAGCAGTCAAGGGTCTTATTGTCATGCTGCTGGGCGGGCTCGGTAACGTGCCCGGCGCGATGATCGCAGGGCTCATGCTGGGCATGATTGAAATCCTTTCAGCCGCTTACATAGGTACGACCCAACGCGATTTTTTCTCCTTTTCGATTCTCATTCTCATTCTTCTCTGGCGGCCGACTGGCCTGTTCGGCACGCGCGTCGCCGAGGAGAGATGACATGTTCGATGGCTTGCTGGACGGTTATACCCAGTCCATTCTGATATTCGCCGGCATCAACGTCATTGCGGCCTATAGTTTTTTTGCGCCGTTCAAGACCGGCCAGGTCTCTATTGGACAAGCGGGCTTCATGGCCGTCGGCGCCTATGCATCGGCTACGCTGACCCGGAAGTTCGGGCTTCCCTTCCTTGTGGCGCTACCAGCAGGCGGGGTGCTTGCCGGAATAGTCGGCGTGGTGATCGGGTTTCCGGCGCTGCGCATCAAAGGCATTTATCTGCTGCTGCTCACGCTCGGGTTTTCGGAAATTGTCGAGGTCATTGTGCTCAGCTGGGATTACATCGGCGGCGCGCAAGGCTTCCGCCAGATCCCCTTCAACCCGCATACGCTCGACTACGTCCTCGTTCTCATCATTGCGATCGTCGTATTCTTCGGCCGTCTCGAACGCTCAAGCCTTGGACGCGCCATGGATTCCATTCATCAGGACGAGATCGCTGCCGAGGTCATGGGCATCGACGTGGTGCGGATCAAGCTTGTGGCTTTTGGTCTTGGCGCCATGATTGCGGGGATTGCCGGCGCGCTCTATGCGCATCAAGCGACCTATATCGACTCCACCACTTTTAATGTCATGACCTCGGTCGAGATTCTGACCTTCGTAGTGGTTGGCGGCGGCAGCACCTATTGGGGACCACTCGCCGGCGCTGCCGGCTTGAGCTTGTTGCCGGAGCTGTTGCGCAGTTTGCGTGACTGGCTTGAGCTCGTGCCCGTCGCATGGACCAATTTCTTTCCGGTGAATCGGATTTACGATTTCCTCTACGGCTTTCTTGATTTTGAAAACGCGAAACGGCTCATCGTCTACGGCATCATTCTGATCGCCATGATGATCGTTCGGCCGGATGGCCTGCTCACACGCGATTCAATGCCGCGCTGGCGCGCCGTGCGCCGCAAGCTTGCTCATGCTTGAGGCAACAAACACCTGTCTCGTCGTTGAAGGACTGACAAAGCGCTTCGGCGGATTTTATGCGCTCAACGATCTGCACATGCAGGTGGCAAAGGGTGATATCCATGCGCTGATCGGCCCAAATGGCGCCGGCAAGACCACCTTTTTCAATCTTCTCACCGGTGTGATGCGCACCGACTCCGGGCGGATTACGTTCGAAGGACAACCTCTCGACGAGGCCCGCCCGTCACGGCGAACCGTCAGGGGCATCGCCCGCACATTTCAGAATATCCGTTTGTTTCCCCACCTGACGGTTTTGCAGACTGTCATGATTGGCGAGCACTGCCGCGTTTTTCAATCAGTGTGGAAAGCTCTGGGCGCAGCCGTCCTGCAGCCTCCATTCGGCGAAGCGCAAGCGGAGCGCAGCATGCGCTTTCACGCCCTCGAACTGCTCGAGTTTTTCGGCCTCGCAGACGTGCAGGATTCGAAGGCCTCCGATCTCTCCTACGGCGACCAACGCAAGCTCGAAATCGCGCGTGCGCTCGCCACCAGACCGCGGTTGCTGTTACTCGACGAACCCGCGGCCGGCATGAATCCGCGGGAGACTGAAGAGCTCGATGCGACGATCACGCGCGTGCGCGATCGCGGCACGACCATCATCCTGGTCGAGCACGACATGCGTCTGGTGATGGGAATTTCCGACCGCATCACGGTTCTCAACTTTGGAACAAAGATTGGCGAAGGAATGCCGACGGAGATTCAGCGCGATCCCGCGGTGATTGAGGCTTATTTGGGCGAGGACGTGCGGCTATGAGCATGCTGATCGTTCGGGGACTCAGATCGGGCTACGGCAAGATCGAAGTCCTCCACGAACTCAGCCTTACTGTCGAGCAAGGACAAATCGTCGCCCTCATTGGCGCCAATGGCGCCGGGAAGACGACCCTGTTGAAGACCATCAGCGGCCTCATACGGCCGGCGGCGGGGGAGATCGAATTCGCAGGCACCAGCATCGCCCGGCGCCCCGCCCACAACATTGTCGCGTTGGGACTGAGCCATGTGCCTGAGGGCCGTGCCATTCTCAAGCGCATGAGCGTCCTCGACAATCTCCGTATGGGCGCCTATGTGCGTACCGATCGCGAGGTCGGGCGCGACATTGCCGAGGCCCTCGGCCGTTTTCCGGTGCTCGCCGAGCGGCGAAACCAAATGGCCGGAGCGCTCAGCGGGGGCGAGCAGCAGATGCTGGCTATTGCCCGCGCGCTCGTTGCGCGCCCGCGCCTGTTGCTGTTGGATGAGCCGTCGTTGGGGCTTGCCCCCAAATTGGTGACCCGCATTTTCCTCACCCTGCGCGA
>CATPCO010000660.1 GCA_955652925.1 uncultured Xanthobacteraceae bacterium
ATTGACGCGCCATCGTTCGCCCTCCGGATAAAATCCGTACATCAGTTGGGGGAACTTGGCCTTGATAAAGGGCCAGCATGCGCCGACCGCGTGACCCACCGTCTCCGAGAGACAGTCAACGCGACTCGCTCCATGCCAAATCGCATCGACGAAAAGAAATCTTGCGAGCGGCCATAGCACGAGCACGACGAGCACGGCAGCGACTGCGGTCAGCGCGGCATTGAATGGCCGATTGAGAAGCCGAGAGCCAATCGCGACAGCGCCGCCTGCGCGCACTGCCGGCGGCGGCTCGGGCTCGGTGAGCGCGCGGGTTACGTACGAGGGCTGCGCCGCGCTCATCTGCGTTCTGCCCGGCTAATCCACGCGTTGTACCAGTTCATCACAGCGCTGGTGAGAAGCGAGAGCGAAAGATAGACGCCCATTGTAATGGCGATGATTTCGATGGCCTGGCCGGTCTGGTTGAGCGCCGTGCCGGCAAACACCGCGAACAGGTCGGGATAGCCGATCGCGATGGCGAGCGAGGAGTTCTTTGTGAGATTGAGATATTGATTGGTGAGCGGCGGCACGATCACCCGTAGCGCCTGCGGAACGATCACGAGCCGCAGCGCCAATTTGCGCCGCAGCCCAAGCGCAAAGGCCGCTTCCGCCTGGCCGCGAGGAACGGCCAGCACCCCGGCGCGAACAATCTCGGCAATGAAAGCAGCGGTATAGAGCGAAAGCGCTGTGAGCAGTGCGAGCAATTCGGGGATGAGCCGAATTCCGCCGACGAAATTGAGGCCACGAAGTTGGGGTTGCTCGAAGGCGACGGGAAAGCCTGTCGCAGCCAGGACCAGGAATGGAACACCCAGGATCAAGACAAGGCTGCACCACAAGACCGGAAACTGCTCGCCGGTACGGTTCTGCCGACGTTTTGCCCAGATTTTAAGCCCGATGCTGGCCAGGCAGCCTGCGATCAAAGTGTCCACCGCAGGGCCCGCTCCCTCGCCGGCGATCGGCGCCGGCAGGATCAATCCACGATTGTTCAGAAAGATTTCTCCCAAGAGAGAAATGCTTTGGCGCGGTGACGGCAGCGTGCCGAGGACCGCGAGATACCAGAACAGGATGTGAAACAGGAGCGGCAGATTGCGCATAAGCTCGACATAGCCACCCGCGAGCCGCGCAAGAGGCCAGTTGGGAGAAAGTCGAGCGATGCCGATGAAAAAGCCGAGAACGGTCGCAAGTACGATGCCGAGACACGACACGAGCAGGGTATTGAGCAGGCCGACCAGGAAAATTCGCCCGTAGGAATCGGACTCGTTGTAGGGGATGAGCGACTGATTGACTCCGAACCCGGCCGTGTTGGCGAGGAAGCCGAAGCCGCTGCCGATTCCCTGTGTCGCGAGATTGGCCCGCGCATTGCGCGCAAATTCAAAACCAAGCCACAGGATCAGCGCGAGCAGAACGATCTGATAGAAGAGGGCGCGAGCTCTCGGATCATTGCGCAGGGGAACAGGGGGCGCCGGCGCGGCACCCGGCGAGCTCATCACCTTACCGGTGGGGCATATTGAATTCCGCCCTTGGTCCAGAGCCGGTTGAGCCCACGGCTGATCCCGAGATTGGAGCCCACCCCTACGTTGCGGTCGAACACCTCGCCGTAGTTGCCGACCTGTTTGACGATCCGCACCACCCAGTCCCTGCCCAGGCCGAGCTGCTCGCCGAAATTGCCCTCAACTCCCAGGAGCCGCTTGATTTCAGGCTGATTCGATTTTAGTGCCTCGTCCACTGTTTTGGATGATATGCCAAGCTCCTCCGCATTGAGCATGGCAAAGTGCGTCCATTTGACAATATCGAACCACTGATCATCGCCATGGCGTACCAGCGGACCAAGCGGTTCCTTAGAAATGATTTCCGGCAGAATCACGTGATCGTTGGCATTCGTCAGCTTTAGTTTCTCGGCGTAGAGCTGTGAGACATCGGTGGTAAATGCGTCGCAGCGCCCGGATTCGTAGGCCTTCACCGTCTCATCGGCCGTGCCAAACGCGATCACTTCATATTTCATGTTGTTGGCACGAAAATAGTCCGCGAGGTTGAGCTCGGTTGTGGTCCCGGTTTGTGTGCAGATCGATGCGCCATTGAGTTCGAGCGCCGAGTTCACCTTCAGCGCCTTGCGAACCATGAACCCCTGACCGTCATAATAGGTGACTCCAGCAAAGTTGCCGTAGGCGACATCGCGCGAGAGCGTCCAGGTCGTGTTGCGCGAGAGCACATCGATCTCGCCGATCTTGAGCGGCTCGAAGCGATCCTTGGCTGACAGCGGGGTAAATTTGACCTTTGTCGCATCGTTCAACACGGCAGCCGCGATGGCACGGCAGAAATCAACGTCGAATCCGGTCCATTTGCCCTTATCGTCGGGATTGGAAAAACCCGGTAGACCCTGGCTCACGCCGCAAATGAGCGAACCGCGATCTTTGACTGCTTTGAGGGTTTGCGCCTTTGGTGCCGTCGCGGGACAGCCGACCGCAATCAAGACGGAGAGAAAGATTGCACGCTTCATCGATCAGCTCCCACGCAGATGCTTCCAGCCCGGCTGTGTCCTCCGCCATCTCAGGACGATCGGCCATCAGGGTCAAGGGGTTGACGCTCCAGCCGCCGCCGGTTCATCACGGCGATGCGGCCGCGCCTGCCCTCGATCTGCCGCGACGGGCACCCTAAGAGAACCAGCCATCATGAAGAACACCGAACACAATCTTTCTCGTCGGTCCATCAATCCCGCTACGCGCCTTGTGCTCGGCGGACGCGACCCTTTCGCCAATCATGGCTTTGTGAATCCGCCGGTCCACCACGTCTCGACGGTGCTCTATCCTACTGCCGAGGATTTCTTGGCTCGCCGCGCCAAATACGTTTATGGCCGGCGCGGCACGCCTACTTCCGAGGCACTCGAAAATGCGTTGCGCGAGCTTGAGGGGCCCGAGTGTGCGGGCGTGGCCCTTTTGCCTTCCGGACTTGCGGCAATCTCCACTGCTCTCCTTTCCATACTGCATGCAGGCGATCACCTGCTCATCACCGACAGTGTCTACCTTCCTACCCGGAAATTCGCCGATGGCGTGCTCAAGCGGTACGCGATCGAGTCGTCTTATTACGATCCGCTGATCGGTTCCGGAATTGCGGGGCTGATGCGGTCCAACACGCGAGCTGTATTCGTCGAGGCACCAGGGTCGCTCTCGTTCGAGGTGCAGGACGTACCTGCAATTGCAGCAGCAGCTCACGCCAAAGGAGCCGTAGTGATCATGGATAACACGTGGGCAAGTCCGCTTTACTTCCGCGCTTTCGACAAGGGCGTTGATCTGTCCATCCAAGCAGCGACGAAATATGTGGGTGGGCACTCCGATCTGATGCTCGGAACCGTTTCGGCCAACGCAGCGACGTGGGAGCGCCTGAAGGAGACGGTGTACTTGATGGGACTATGCGTCGGGCCTGACGACATCTATTTGGCATTGCGGGGCCTGCGAACCTTGGGGGTGCGCCTGGCGCAGCATTATCAATCAGGGTTGAAAGTGGCGCGATGGTTGCAACAACGCCCCGAAATCGCACGTGTGCTTCATCCCGCCCTTGCAAGCTGTCCCGGCAACGCGACCTGGCAACGCGATTTTTCCGGTGCAAGCGGGCTGGTTAGTATTGTGTTCAAGCCGGTAGCGGGGCTGGCGGTGCACGCCTTTCTGAATGAACTTGGTCTGTTCGGCATCGGCGCATCCTGGGGCGGCTTCGAGAGTCTGGCCATTCCATTCGACTGTTCGAGCATTCGCACGGCGACCACATGGGTACCTGAAGGCCCAACCGTACGCTTGCATATCGGACTTGAGGATCCTGATGACTTGATCCGGGATCTCGAGCTCGGTCTCGCTGCGCTCAATGCCTGCCGAACTATGTCGCAGGATGACTACGCGGTTGCCGCCGCGGCACGCCGGTCGCGCAGCTCGAAATAAAGATTGCGGGCGTAAACAAGGACTCCAAAAGCCTGCCCCAAGATGAAAACCGGGTCACGAATGAAAAGCGCATAAGCCAAAAGCAGCAGGCCGCCGCCAATGGAAAAGAACCAGAACGCAATCGGCATCACCATCTTGCCGGCGCGCTCGGAGGCGACCCACTGCACCAGAAAGCGCATCGTGAACATGAGCTGCGCCACATAGCCAAGTAGCACCCACACCTGAAACTTGGCGATGAAGACTTCGTGCAGATAGTTGCCAAGCGCCTGCGAGAGTTCAACCAGCATTATGCTTCACCTCGGTAACCTGCGGCAGTTTTCGCCGTCGCCGAATCAGCCACCATACCCCGACAAGATCGAGGATCCCCACCCACAATCGATCCCACATGCCATAGTTTGATTTTCCGGCAAGCCGGGGGCGGTCGACGACGTCCACGTATGCGATCTCGAACCCCTCCCGCCGTATCAAGACCGGCAGGAATCGATGCAGCCCATCGAAATATGGAAGCGCCAGAAAGACGTCCCGGGGGAATGCTTTCAACCCGCAGCCGGTATCACGAGTCCCGTCGCCTAGAATGACGTTGCGAGTTGCATTGGCAATGCGCGATTGAAACTTCTTGAACGCGGTCGCTTTGCGGCCAACCCGCTGCCCGGCGACGAGACCAATGCGAGGCGCCCCCGCGCGCAACGCGTTGAGCAGTTTCGGAATGAATACAGGATCGTTCTGGCCATCACCGTCGAGCGTCACAATGATGGATCCACGAGCATGGCGCACGCCGGTCCGCACGGCCGCCGACTGCCCGCAAGATGTCTGATGTTTGATCTGGCGCAGCCATGGCCGACTTTGCATCAGCCGCGTCAATTCTGATTCCGTATGGTCGGTCGAACCGTCGTTGACGTAGATGATCTCGAAGCTGCCGCTCTGGTTGAGATGTTTCACCAGTTCGCAAACCAGCGGAGCGACATTTACTGCCTCGTTGCGCACGGGAATAACGACCGAGACTGCCGGCGGCGCCTCGCTCGAGGAGCTTTCAGTCATCCCCTGCCCTTCAGGGGCGCGGTTCGGATTGTGCGAGATGCGGTCGCTGCAATGAGCTCGCGGACAACCCTTTTGAGGCGCGCAAAAGAAGGTCCCGGCATCGGCGTGATCGGGTGATCCGGGCTTGCGGTAAACGCCAGTCGGCGCGACGCGAACCAGCCGCGCATAAGAAGCGCACCCACTGTGCCCGCGATCGCGCCGGCGAGCACATCGCTCGGAAAATGCGCTGTAACCATCACCCGGCTCACCGCGATAAGGACCGCGTAGGTCCACATGAGCGGGCGCGCCCTCGGCCAGAGGGCGCCAATCGCAGTGGCAGCGGCAAAAGCGTCGGTGGCATGCCCAGACGGAAAGCTCGCGTATTCAACTTTCCAGCCCAGGGGGAGGTAGAGGAAAGGATCCGAACCGGCGCCCACGAGTGGGCGCGCGCGTCCGATCAGCCGTTTGACAATGGTGAATACGAGTCCCGGCAAAGCAATGGCGGAAAACAGAAATCCGAGCCGGACCGCGATTGCCGCAAGCACACGTTGCGACATCAAAGAAAGCGGCGGCGAAGCGAGCGACGCCATGAGCGCCAAAGTCAGCGCAATGGGCAAAAGGAACCAGGCAGAGCTGCCCAGGTCCGTAATGTGATTGAATAACTCAGTGAGCCAAAGCGGCAAGCGCACCACGACACTGATCGACCAGGCATCGACCTCCATCATGGTCATCAGGATCAGGAGCGCCAGAACAATCGCGCTGAGAACCAGTCGCACCGGAGCGGTGGCACGGAACATTCGTCCAGCGCTTCGGCGCCGCGCCAAGAGCGCAAAATAATCAGCCGCATTTGTGCGGAATCGATCGATCAGCGTTGCCGCTCCAGCTCGGAATTTAACAGGCTCATTGATTATCATGGCCCATCCTGAGAGCGATAAATCGCAATCGTAATCGGCTGTCCGGTGCTGATATTCATGGCCTCGATACGGGGACCGGCAATGTAACGCACGCCGATCGCTTCTGCGCGCTGGGCAAAGCTTTTCTCCTGTCGCGACTCGATAAGGGCAAATCGGCAGCCGCCGCCACGCAGGAACTCGGCGGCACCAAAACTGTCGGTCAAGCGGGTGTCCGTGCCGGCAAGAAATACCAAGCTCGGCTCCTGATAACCAGCCGCCGCGGCGACGGGGTTGGCACAACCGCCTGCACGCAGAAAGCGCACAAGGGTGAGACTGGGAAAGAAATAGCTGAGAGAGGGAAGAACAACGCTGAAAATCGCAATGGCCGTCAACAGGGCTGCCGTGGTTGCGCGCAGGAGCGCGTGCTCGGCGCCATCGACTTCATACAGTCGCCAGGCCAACAGACCCATCACCGCCGCCGCCCCGATGAGAGGCCATGCCAATAGCCCGAACTGACGCCCGATGACCGCGAGCGCGATGATGCCCGTAATGCCCGCAAGCAAGGGGCCGGCGAACCACCAAAAAGTCCCCAGCACCAGCCAGGGCTTGCGCGACAAGCTGCGCTGCTCAACAGCGCGAGCGATCAGAATCGCAATCGCGGGATAAAGCGGCAGCACGTAGTGCGGCAACTTCGTCACGACAAGCTCCAGGAGCAGCCACGAGGGCACAAGCCAAGCCAACAGGTACCTGGTGCTCGGCTCGTATCGGTCCGCCCACACCGATGGCGCCGCTATACCGGCAAGCATGGCGCCCGGCCAGAACGTCAACCAGAACAGCACAAGATAATAGCCTGGCGGCGCACCATGGCCTTCCTGCGCCGTGAATACCTTGGCGATCAGGTCCTGCCCAACGGATTCGGCCAGGAATTCGCCGCCTGTTCTGCCCATAATGGCCACGAACCACGGCAGCACCAGCAATGCGAACCAGATAAACCCTGGAACAGGTTTAAGTTGCAGCAGCCAACGGCAGGAACGGTCAACAATGCCGAGCGCCAGCGCGGCAAGACCGACGACCATGAGGATCACGGGGCCTTTCAACAACACGCCGGCCGCAAGGGCGGTCCAGAATACCGAGGTACTCAGCCATCCCTCATGCGCGCCAATCTGCTTGGGTTCCCGCCAGAGGTAAGCGCGCGCCATCGCCCCCATGGCGGCAACAACGGTCATGAGCAGCATCGCATCGGTTTTCGCCATGAGCCGTTCGATGCCCAGAAGCACGCAACTGGCCATCATCACGGCAGCGAGGAATGCAGCGCGTCGTGAGACAAGCGCGAGCGCCGTCCAATAGGTCAAGAGAACAGCCCCCACGGCACCAATGAGCGAAGGAATGCGGTAGAGCCAAATGGTCGTGAGGGCGTTCCTGAAGCCCAGCGCGTTTGCCGATTTCACTACGGCTGCCTGGAGCCAATAAATGCCGACCGGCTTTTTGTAGCGAACCTCATCCTGAAAACGGATGTCGATATAATCGCCGCTCTCCATCATTTGCTTCGTTGCTTGCGCGAAGCGAGCCTCATCGCGATCGATCGGTGGGATGCTGAAGAAACCGGGCAAGAAGCCCACGAGCGAAACAACCAGCAGCAGTGCAACTGCGCGCGCATGAGAGGCGCTCGCAAAATCCACAACGCGTTCGAGGCTAAGCCCGAACGTCGCTGGCTGGCGCTGCTGGCCGACAGTGACCAAGACGGCAGGCCTACTGCAAGCGCACCAGGACGCTGTCGGTCGCGCCGCGGGCATCCATCACGGTGAACCGCACGAAGCCTGGACCCTTAGGCTGGAAGAAGAGCGTATGCCGGCCGGAAGAATCATCGAGCGGCAGTCCATTGACAAGAACGGTCAAGGGCCCTGCCCCGCCTGCCACTTTCACTGCGATCGGGTCCGGTTTGCCGGTTTCATCGCTTGCGAGCTCAAGTCGCGCCCCATCGGGCGGGAACATGATGCGCGGTTGCGGCTCGCCGTTTTCTCCCGCCAGCCTGCCGGGTCGGAAATTTTGCAGTGGCGGCGGCAGCTTCCCGATCGCGGCGAGCAGCGCGCCATTCGGGGCGGTGGCCAACGGGGCGGGCGCCTTTGCGATGCGGGCAAACGCGTCGAAGAGGATCGGCGCGGCGGCGGTGCGTCCAATGAGACCCGGGACTGGCGCACCATCGGGGCGGCCGACCCACACGCCAATGGTGCGTTTGCCGTCGAAGCCAATCGCCCATGCATCACGGTAGCCATACGACGTACCGGTCTTGAAGGCGACGCGCCCGGCCGCGGCATTTTCAGGAGGCGGCGTGCCCAAAAGGATGTTTCCGACATACCAGGCAGCAACCGGATCAAGCAGCCGGCGCGGCGTTGGTTGCGCTTCCCCAACGCGCACTTCTTCGATGAGCGGCACCGTGGTTCCGAGCCGAGCGAGCCCGGCATAGAGGCCAACAAGGTCGATGAGCTTCACACCGACACCTCCCAAGCCCATCGCGAGACCTGGCACTTCACCCTGGGGCAGCACCAGTGCTGCGCCGGCCTGCGCCAGCCTAGCGGTGAAACGGCTCGACCCTACTTTGTCGAGCACGGCGACTGCCGGCACGTTCAAGGAAAACTGCAGCGCACGCCGAACTGTGACGGTACCTTGGAAAGTCAAATCGAAGTTCTCGGGCGCATACGTTCCAAACCGGACGGGACGATCCTCGATCAACGTGTCGGGATGAATGAGGCCGTCCTCGAATCCAAGGCCGTAGATGAAGGGCTTGAGTGTGGACCCCGGCGAGCGCACCGCCGCGGTCATGTCGACTTGGCCCGCGCGTCGTGAGTCGAAATAGTCCGCGGAGCCCACCCTCGCGAGCACTTCTGCGCTTGCGTTTTCGACCGCAACAATAGCGACCGAGATATCCGGCCCCAACGCACGGGCGCGCTCGCGCGCAAGCTCCTGGAGATTTCTCTGCAGAGCCGCATCGATGGTAAGACGATGGACATCGCGTTCTGGCGCCGCCGCTACGAGTGCATCGGCGGCGTGGGGCGCCAGCATCGGCATGGGTTTGCGGCCCTGCGCCACCGGCTCCTCGCGCGCACGCGTGATTTCATCGGCCGCAATGAGGCCGGCAGCGGCCGCGCGATCGAGCACCCGGTCGCGGGCATGGCGGGCGCCATCACTGGAGCGGTCTGGCCGCTGGCGCTCAGGCGATTGCGGCAGCGCAACCAGGAGCGCCGCTTCACCCAGGGTCAAACGGCGAGGCTCCTTGCCGAAATAAGCAAGCGAGGCGGCGCGGACGCCTTCAAGATTCCCGCCGTAAGGAGCAAGACTGAGATAAAGCGCAAGGATCTCCTCCTTGGAGAGCAAACGTTCCATCTCGATCGCACGCACGATCTGGCGCAGCTTCGCTGCAAGCGAGCGCTCCGTTCGAGGCTCAAGCAGTCGGGCGACCTGCATGGTGAGCGTCGAAGCGCCGGAAACAATGCGCCCATGTGTGCCCAACTGTGCAACAGCGCGAGCGAGCGCGAGCGGATCGACGCCATGATGGGTTCTGAAGCGCTTGTCCTCGTACGCAAATAACAGATCGAGAAAGCGCGGATCGATATCTTCGGAACGGGCGGCCAATCGCCACCGTCCCTCGGCTGTCGTATAGGCGCGCAGCAGCTTGCCGTCGCGATCGAGCACCGCGGTCGAGTATTTGAGTCCCTCCCCGAGCGGCACTGGCCCAAGGGAGGCAATCCAGCACGCGCTCGCACTCAGCGCTGCGATCATTGCCGCGCCGGCAATGATGAGGCTCGCCCGCAGCCCACGCCAGGTCCGCCGAGGTAGCAGCGACGTGTTTGCGGTGTGATCCAGTACCATCATTCGCGATTCATGAGCTTACTTCGCTGCGGTAACCTCGATTGCGCCACTTGCGGTGCGGCCGAAGCGGTCGGGCCGGTACATGTCCTCTACATAGGCTTGCGGATGGACATAGCGGCCGGGCGCGACGGCCCGCACGACATAGGCGACTGTGAACACCGAGGCATCACCGCTCTTGCGGTCGAACGCCGCGCTGAAGCGGTCATCTCTGAACTCGGCGTTCGTTGGCTCCAGCGTATCCTCGATCCAGCTCAGCGTTCCGGTATCGCCCGACGACACAAGCCGCGGATTGTCGATCTCGAAGCCGGCGGGAAGATAGTCAGCGACCATCACGCGTGCGAACTGGGGCTGCGGCTCGGTGATCTTGAGCACGACCGCGAACCTCTCGTTCTGCTTCGCTTTGGTCGGATCGGCGGGTTTGCCGGCAAGCGTGTAGTATTTCCGCTCGATCTTGAATCCCCTGTCGGTCGCCGGCTCGGGAAGGATTGGCGCTCCCGAGACCGTAATCACGGCCTGCAAGTCGCCGTCTCCGGTGTTGGTAATCTTCAACGGCGACGCGAGAGCGCTTGGACGCAGATTAAGGTTGAGCGCGCCTTGCACTTTCTCCCCGCCCACATCAAGCGAAACGCTCTGGGCATCCTTGGCCAGCGCGCGGGCAGCTAGCACCATCCAAGCCTCCTCCTGGGTTGAGGTGTAAGGCGACAGATTGCGCGCGGCTTCGACCCGCGCCACCGCACCGGAGATGGTCGCGCGCGGCGCGCCGCCTTCCGAAGCGAGCGTCACCAGAGCAGCCGCATCGCGCAGCACCGAGCCATAGTCGGTGCGTCCGTAGTCGAGGACGGGCTGCGGCGCGATCGCGGCAAGCGCGGCCGCATAAACGCGTTCGGCTCGCACGCGGTCTCCGACCATGGCGAGCGCAGCCGCGATTTGCGCCTTGGCAATCGGCGTCGCAAACGTGTCGAGCTTGGTGTCGGCGAAATAACGAAGGTCGCCAATCGGAGCCAAACCGTTGCGTGCCAACACATAGAGTGCGTAGGCGATATTACGGCCGCCGTCCGCGGAGTCATTTTGTGTACTCCCGACGAAATTGCGCAGGCGATCAAGCGCAAGCTTGAACGCAATGTCGGAGACGGCAAAGCCACGCTCACGCGCACGGGTGAGGAAATCGGTCACATAGGAATCGAGCCACACATCGTCTCCGCCCGCCGACCAGAGTCCGAACGAGCCATTACCTCCTTGCCGCGCCAGCAGCCGCTCGATGGAATCGCGGATGCGCTGGTCGATCGCCCCGTCGAGCGCGAGATGCGCCACGCTCGCCAGATCATTGACATAGAGAAGGGGCAGTGCCCGGCTTGTGATCTGCTCCGAACACCCGAAGGGGTAGCGATCGAGCGCCGCGAGCAACGCCGCCGCGTCGAGCGCAGACGAGACGCCGACCGACACGGCAATGCTGGGGGTTCCCGGCACAAGGTCCGCAAACACATCGTTGGAGAGCGTCAGGCTCTCACCTTTGGCGAGCGGCTTGACCGTGCGGCGCGCGAGAATTTGCGTCGCCGGCCGCACGTTGAGCGTATATCGCCGTTCAAGTGCAAAGCCCGACGGTCCGCTGACGTGCACGATCACATCGGCATTGCCGGCTTCTGCTGCGGCAAGCGGTATGCTGAGCGCGCTGCGCTGTTTGGCCGCGAGCTTGAACGTCTGCGACGCGTCCTGGCCGACGACGTTGATGCCCTCGCTCCTGACCTCCACGCTGTAGTCGCCGGCCGGTGCTTCAACGTTGTCGATGTCTAGACGCATGGTGCCGCGGTCGCCGTTGAGCAGGAAACGCGGAAGCGTTGCCGTGACGACCAGTGGATCGCGGATCGTCACGTCACTGGTGGCGCGGCCGACCTTATCCTTCGACCAGGCGACGGCCATGACACGCGCGGTGCCAGCGAAATCCGGAACGTCAAACACGACCTCAGCGGTGCCGTCGGGTTTGACCGTGACAATGCCGGAATAAAGCGCGAGCGGCTTCTGTGTGGGCGGCGAGCCCTGCAGATCCGCACCCGCGTCGCCACCGGTCTTGATCTGACCGCGCGTGCCCTGCATGCCATCGATGAGCTGACCGTAGAGATCGCGGATCTCGGCAGTCAGCCGCCGTTGACCCAGATAATAATCATCCGGCGCGGGCGGCTTGTAGCCGGTGAGATTCAGAATGCCGACGTCAACCGCGGCGATGACGACGCGGGCTTCTTCGCCGGGAGCAAGCCCCGCTATTTTCACCGGAATGCGAAGCGCGCTGTTGGGACGCAGCAGTGCCGGGGGCTGGAGATCGACGGCGAGCGTACGCGCCTTACGGTTGATGGAGAACCATTGCACGCCGATCGAGCGCCCGGGCATGCGTTGAGCACGCGTGTCGAGCGGCCGGCGCAAGGTTGCGACGACGTAAGCGCCGCTGCCCCAATCGCTGCCGACCGGCACGCGCAGCCGCGCCGTACCTGCGGCGACATCCTGAGTGACCGTTGAGAGCAGCCGGTCGCCGACGACGTTGAGGGTAACCGTGCCTGCCGTGCGCGCGGTCACCGCAACGGTCATGCTGTCGCCCGGCAGGTATTCCGGCTTGTCGATCGCTAGTTCCAGCATGTCCGGCGTATCGGCGCCTGCTTCGGCGTACCAGCCCGCATCGAATGCAACCGATGTGACCGGCCCGTTGCGCTCGATGCTTGAGACTTCGAGCCGATAGCGTCCCCACTGCACCGGCAGCGAGATGCGGCCCGGTCTGTCCGCGGTCACATTGATGCTGCCGTCCGCGACGCGGCTCGTGCTCTTGACGGCTTCGAAATTCCATATGCCTTCGCGGCGGAACCATTGGTACTTGGTGTTGATCTTGAGCAGCTCGTAACGCAGCGTGCTGCGCGGGACGGGTGTGCCCTCGGGAGAGACAAACACAACATCGAATGTCGCATTCTCCCCTTCGCGCAGCGACCGGCCGGAGAACAGCGGCTTCACGCCGATGCTGGGACTATCCGGAATGACCGGAAGCGAGAGCTTGCGTTCCACCGCGCGGCCACCCGGCTCCGCCATGCGCACCACGATCCGCGCTTCGAGCGGACGCGCGGTCGCGGGCTGCTTGTCGAGCGTAACGGTAAAACGGGCTTTGCCTTCGGTGTCGGTCTGCGGCAGACCTTGCAACGGTCGGCGGAGCGTCTCGACCTCCTCGTCGCTCAACCCGAACTGATAGCGGGCAAAGCCGGGCCGTTCGCTCGCAGCAGCAACAATCACCTCGGCTTCGAGGTCGAGCTTCGCGGCCGGCGCTCCGTAGAGATAACGGCCATCCACGGTCACCTCAGCAGGCTTTGTTTTTGCGATCGCTTTGGCACTGGTGGCGAGATCGAATTCGAGCCGGTCAGGCACATAGTCCTCGACCAGGAAGGTCGCTTCACCTACCGGCGGGCGCTTCGGATCGGCATAGGCTTGCACGCGCCATGTGCCGGTCGGCGCAGATGTAACGAGCGCCACCGCCAAGGCGTGACCGCCCACGCCCTGATCTGCCACGACCGCGCGCCGGTATTCGACGCCATCGGGCCGCTCAACGACGAGCGTGAGCGGCACATCGAGCGCAGCCATGCTTTGTCCGTCACGCAGAAGAGCGGTGACCTGCACCGTCTCGCCGGAGCGGTAGACACCGCGCTCGGTATAGACAAAAGCGTCGAGGCCGCCGGGCACGAGGCGACCCAAGACGCCACGATCGCTGAGATCGAACGCGGGCGACTTGAGACTCAGGAAGGCATAGTCGCCTTTATCATCCGACGCGATGAGCATGGCGGGCGCCAACGCGCCCTCTCCGCGCGTGAGACCGGCCTCGAACGTAATGTAGCCGGCATCGTTGGTCCGTTGGCTGGCAAGCACTTCATTGCTGCGCGAAAGCAATCGAACCTCGACCGCTCCCTTGGGACGGGCGGTTTCGAGCGAATGCACGAAGGCGTGGACGCCGTCGTTGCCGGAGAAAGCGGTGAGCCCGAGATCGGAGACGATGAACCACTGCGTCGCGAGGTCCTCGTAGCTATCATCGCTGGTCGCGGGCACGCCTGCCGGCTGCGCAACCATCACATAGACGCCGGGGGACAAGGTGCCGATGGCCTCGGTCACCGGAAACGCCGTGGTCACATCGGCATTGAGCGACTGCTCCACGGCCATCTCGCCTTTCCAGACTTGCGACCCGCGCCGCTGGGAAAGGTTATTGACCTGATAGCGATCGAGCGTGCGCTGGAAATCACGTCCGACCACGGTCTCGAGCAAGTTGCGGTCGCCGATGCGATAGACCTCGAAGGCGATTGACTTGACGTTGACGCTGATGACCGGAATGCCGAGCTGGCCGGTGCGCGGCAACACATAGGCTTTGCCGCTGAAAGAAACCGACGGCTTGCGATCGCGCACATAGATGTTGAACTCGGCCGATTTCGCCAGCGTCTCCTTCACGACCGAGGGAATACCGGCGCGCAAGGTGATGACATAGCTTTCACCGTGTTTGAGACCTTCCACGCAGATCTGGCGGTCCTGCACCGAAATCGCGGGCTTGTCCTGGCCCGCTACTGCAACGAACGGCGAGAAATCCGTGCGTTTTGGAAGGTCCTCCGAAAACTGGAAGCACACGCGCGGCGAGGCCGCGTCCGAATCAATGGTGTAGTCGACCAGACGGAACCCATGCTCCTCGCGCATGCGCTCGTATTGCTGACGGACATCGGCGACTTCCTTGAGCTCGAGCGAGATGCGCAATGCGTCGAGTGCCGGGCGCCACATTGAGCGGTCCGCGTACGAGCGCGCGATGACGACGAGGCTTTCCGCCTCCTCGGGCGGCTCGGTCGACCGCTGATAGGCGATGTAGGCGGCAGTCGCGGCGCGTTGCAGCAACACGTCGCGTTCACTGTCATTGCCCGGCCGGATCTGGAGCACGGCCTTGGCAAGGCGCAGCCAGTTCGCGCTGTCGTCGGGCGCTACCACGACGAGCTGGCCGAGGATCTGCATGCCGGTACGGAAATCGTTGCGCTGGAAGGCGGCGTCTGCCTCGCGCCGGAGCGCGGCGGCGGGCTTGGTGACCTGGCCCGCTTCGGCCTTGATCTGGGCTTCGAGCTTGATTGCCGCGTCGGCGAGATCGTCGCGTTTGAACGGCTTGTCGGCGGCAAAGCTGGCAGCGGACACGAAGAGGACGAGCGCGCATGCGAGAGCAGCGCGAGCAAGCGCAACCATGGAAACTCCTCCAATTCCCGTCCGGCTGGGGGATTCCGGCGGGTTGGTCAAAGATGACCGGTAAAACGTGTCAGGCTCGTGGCGTATCCCGGCTGCGCTGGCGCGCGAAGCCTTGCGGAGCGGTGCGCCGCTGAGCCAGGACTGTCAGGGGGTGGTTGGTAAAGGTCCCGGGTCAGCGCGCAGCATCGCATGCTGCGCTGCGCCCGGCACCCGAGCTCACTCGATCGTCTGGTAGCCGCGGATGATGCGCTCCGATCCGAAGCCCCAATAATTGCGCAGCGTCTGCGGTCCCCAAACCTTCGGACGTTGCGGGCGGTCCTGATGCCACGGGCGCGGATCGAAGTAGCCGAGCGCCTCGTCTTTCATCTGATCCATTTCGCAGAAGAACTCGACTCGCACCTTGTCCGCATTGCGGTGATAGATCGCGATGTTGTGACCGATAATGTGACGGCCGGGGCCCCAGACGAGATGAATGTCATTTTTGGCAAGCCACTCGCACGCTTTCTGGATCTCCGCCCAGTCCTTGACCTCGAACGCGATGTGATGGAGTTGGGGCATCTCGTCAAAAACGAAATTGACGCTGTGGTGGTCAGGCCCGCAACGCAGGAAGGCGAAGCTGTCGTCACGCCAGTCCGACACGCGAAACCCGAGCATGCCGGTGTAGAATTTCACCACGTTCTGCACGTCGGTGACGCGATAAGCGACATGGCCGAGCTTGATGGGCATGACGCCGCTTTGGCTTCGGTCCTCGTTCGCGAAACGGTATTCGGAGAACAGTTCGATCAATGTGCCTTTCGGGTCCTTGAAGACGATGGCTTCGTCAATGCCGGGCGTAATGCTCGTTCGGCGCTCGCTGCTGATGCCGTCCTTGGCGAGGTCGCGGGCAAGCGCGCGAAGGTCGCTTCCGGGCGCGACCTGGAAGGCAAGCCTCGTAAGCGCGTTCGGCTCTCCGGGCTCGATCGCAATGGCTTCAAGGCCTTGCCGCGTTGCGAGCAGCGCGCCCCTGCCGCTGCGCTCGATCAGGGAAAGCCCGACGATCTCCGTGTAATAAGCCACCTGCCGGTCGAGGTCGGGGGACGTCAGCGTGGCGTGGCCAAGCCGGCGGACATTAATCATTTCATCGCTCCACGCCCGGCGCGCGAATTCACGCAACGCCAGGACAGGCGTAGTGTCATAAGCGTTTCAATTTGCAAAACTGCAACCTCTGCTAGCACCATGAATAACAATGCAACCTAAGCCGGGCTGTGTGCGGGGGCCTCACAGATAACCCATTGATTCACGATCCATTTCGTCTTTTGGCTTTGTTTGGTAAGAATCGCCCTCGTGCAGTTGTGTTTCCCCTGTCAAACAACTTAGGGCCACATTCCGCCAGACTCGATGCCAAAGCCGACTTCATCGGCAACGCGATCTGCTGCACAATGACCATTCCTCAGCCTGGTGTTCCTCGTGCGGCCGTCAAATCACGCGCTCCGGACGCAGGCACCTATTGCATGTATCATATCCGCATTACGTAGTCAACGGATTTTCGTGCATGAGCACCAATCGAGACGACATGCCGTCGCACCGGTGGCATGTGCTGGACGCCCTGTTCGGACTGGTTTTGTGCCAGCTGGGCTTGCCCGCCGGCGCCGCCGATATCGCGTCCGGCGATACCCTGCGGGCCGTTTACCTGAGCACTAACCCGGCGCAGGCCATCCGCGACCCGCTCAGCGCAGAAGTGCGCGGCGTCTCCGCAACGCTCGCGCG
>CATPCO010000661.1 GCA_955652925.1 uncultured Xanthobacteraceae bacterium
ACGAAGGCCCGAACGCGAAAATAAATTCCAGCGACATTTGGAACCATTTGCGCGCGGCCAGCAAAGAAGACGGCGTGGTCGCAAAATCGCTCGGCGACATCGCCAAGGGCCTGACCCAGGGTGAAAGGGTCGATGCCGAATACGAGCTGCCGTTTTTGGCGCATGCGCCGATGGAGCCGCTCAATTGCACGGTCCGCGTCACGGCTGAAGGGTGCGAGGTGTGGACCGGCACGCAAGTGCTCTCGCGGGTACAGGAATATGCTGCAAATGCCGCCGGTCTTCCGCTCGACAAGGTGACGGCGCACAACCACCTGCTGGGCGGCGGTTTCGGCCGTCGGCTCGAAGCCGACATGGTGGCCGCTGCCGTGCGCATCGGCAAAAATGTCGATGGGCCGGTCAAAGTCGTCTGGACCCGCGAGGAGGACATCCAGCACGACATTTATCGGCCGGTTTATCGCGACGTGATTTCGGCCACTTTATCCGGCGGCAAGATTGTCGCCTGGAAATACCGCATAGCCGGTTCATCGATCTTGGCGCGCTGGCTGCCGCCCGCCTTCCAGAACGGCATCGATATCGACGCGGTCGATAGCGCGGTCGACAATCCCTATGACATTCCAAATTTCCAGGTCGAGTATGTCCGCGCCGAGCCGCCGGCGGTGCCGACCGGATTTTGGCGCGGCGTCGGACCAAACAATAATGTCTTTGCCACTGAATGCTTCATGGATGAATTGGCTCGAAAAGCCGACGCCGATCCGGTCGCATTCCGCATCGGTATGCTCGACAAGACGCCGCGACTGAAGGCGGCGCTCCAACTCGTCGCGGAGAAATCCGGCTGGGGTCAGCCGCTGCCACGCCGGACCGGGCGCGGTGTCTGTGCGCAGCCGTCGTTCGGCAGCTTCATTGCCACGGTGGTCGAAGCCGAGGTTGATGAGCACGGCGACGTGCATCTGCGGCGGGTGACATCGGCGGTCGATACCGGCATTGCCGTTAATCCCGATACCATCGTCGCGCAGTTGCAGGGTGGGCTGATCTTCGGCCTGACAGCCGCGTTGTTCGGCGAAATCACGATCGAGCGCGGCCGCGTGCGCCAATCGAACTTCAACGATTATCGCATGCTGCGCATTGACGAAGTACCCAAGATCGAGGTTCACCTCATCAAGAGCGGCGAGGATCCCGGCGGCATCGGCGAAACCGGCGCAACCGCCGGGCCGCCTGCCTTGCGCAACGCGATCTACGCGGCGACCGGCGTGGCATTGCGCCGGCTGCCGATCGACCGCAAGGCACTCGCCATTCCGGGAAAGGCGTAGCCGGATGCGCAGGCGTGGTGCAATTTTCGCTATTGCGCTCGTGGTCATCGTTGCTCTGGCGGCTTTGGCTTGGAAAATATTCAATCCAGGACCGATGGCGTTCGCCGGAGGATCGACAGTCGCCCTCGCCGACTACCGCGCCGCCAATCCGACGGGCGTTCCCGCCGATCTCGCCAATGCCGACATAGTCAGACGCGGCGAATATCTCGCGCGGGCCGCCGACTGCATGGTCTGTCACACCGCGCCAGACGGCGCGGAATATGCCGGCGGGCTCGCCTTTCTTACGCCGTTCGGGACGCTCTACTCGACTAACATCACGCCCGACAAGGAAACCGGCATTGGCAGTTACACCGATCAGGATTTTCTTAACGCCGTGCAGCGCGGGGTGCGCCCCGGCGGTACGCGTCTTTATCCCGCGATGCCGTTCCCGTCCTATACCTATATGACCGACAATGACGCGCTTGCGATCAAGGCCTATTTGTTCAGCTTGCCGGCCGTGCATGCCGCCGCTGTGGAGAATACGCTTGGCTTTCCGTTCAACCAGCGCTGGCTGATGGGTTTCTGGTCTGCGTTCTTCAACGAAAATCGGCGGTTTCAGCCCAACACGGCGCAGAGCGCGGAATGGAACAGGGGCGCGTATGTCGCCGAAGCACTCGCGCATTGCGGCGAATGTCACACGCCGCGAAATTTGGCTTTTGCGCTTGATAACAGAAACAAATTCAAGGGTGCGGTGACAGCCGGCTGGTACGCCTTCAATATCACGTCCGACAAGGGATCCGGCGTAGGCGGCTGGAGCGACGATGAATTGCGCGCCTACTTGGCGGCGGGCCACGCTTCGCGCCGCGGCACGGCAGCGGGTCCGATGGGTGAGGCTGTCGATCAAAGCTTGCGCGGCATGGTTCCGGCCGATATCCGCGCGCTGGTCACCTATGTGCGGAGCGTCCCTCCGCTGGTCTCAGCGGATTTACCGGCAAACCTCGCGCCGCCGGCTCCGCCTTCCCACAAGGAAGGGCCCACGACCGATATCGTCGGCAAGCGCGTGTTCGAGGGCGCTTGCGTCCATTGTCACGACTGGACCGGTGTAAGCCAGATCTCGCCTTTCGCGACAATTGCCGGCACGCGTGACGATCGCACCGCAACCAATGTCGTGCAGATCGTCATTTCCGGCACGGCGCGCCACACGCCCGACGGGGTCATATCGATGCCGGCCTTCGGCAGCCAATATTCGGACACCGAAATCGCCGCCGTTGCGAACTATGTGACCGCACGCTTCGGTGTGCAGTCCGACGTCACCGCTAAGGAGGTCGCCAAGCTACGAAACTCAACGTCTCGTTGATTTTTTCGCTGTTACCAGTGAGACGGACACTCTAAGCGACCCCTCAGCCCGGGGCTAGCTTCCGGTCAATGTCCGTATCGGTGTCGGCCTTCGAGCAGTACTCTGGTCTTAAATTGAACTCGGAGGATGAAGGGCGATGCAAACTGTTGCAGACCAATTCGTCGAAACTCTCGCTGCCGCCGGCGTCAAGCGCATCTACGGCATCGTCGGCGACAGCCTCAACGGGCTCACGGATGCTGTCCGCCGTCAAGGCAAGATCGAGTGGCTGCATGTGCGGCACGAGGAGGTCGCCGCCTTTGCCGCCGGCGCCGAGGCGCATCTGACCGGAGAGCTCGCCGTCTGCGCAGGAAGCTGCGGACCGGGCAATCTGCACCTCATCAACGGTTTGTTCGATTGTCACCGATCGCGCGTGCCCGTGCTCGCCATCGCCGCGCACATCCCGTCGCCGGAGATCGGCAGCGGCTATTTTCAGGAGACCCACCCGCAGGCGCTGTTTCAAGAGTGCAGCCATTATTGCGAGCTGGTCTCGGCGGCCCACCAAATGCCGCGCGTGCTCGAGGTTGCTATCCGCGAAGCGGTCGGCAAGCGCGGCGCGTCGGTTATTGTGATCCCGGGCGATGTTGCCTTGCAGGCCGCTTCGGACGCGCCGCCCGCCAAAGCGGATGGGTTGCTGCCACGCCCGCCGGTGGTCACGCCATCGCGGGGCGATCTCGATCGGCTTGCTGCGCTGCTCAACGGCGACGACCGCATCACCATCCTGTGCGGCTCGGGATGCCAGGGCGCGCACGACGAGCTCATAGTGCTCGGCGAGCGCCTCAAAGCACCCATGGTTCACGCGCTGCGCGGCAAGGAGCACGTCGAGTGGGACAACCCCTACGACGTCGGCATGACCGGGCTCATTGGCTTCGCGTCCGGCTATTACGCCATGCGGGACTGCGACGTGCTGCTGATGCTCGGGACCGACTTCCCCTATCGTCAATTCTATCCGCAAGGAGACGGTGTCCGCATCGCGCAAGTCGATCTGCGGCCGCAGAACATCGGGCGCCGCGCCGCTGTCGATCTCGGCGTCGTCGGCGACGTGCGCGCGACGCTGGCGGCGCTGCTTGCGCTGCTCGACCAGAAGCGCGACGACACCCATCTTACCCGGGCGCAGCAGCATTACACCAGGTCGCGCAAGGCACTCGACGACCTCGCCAAAGGCACGCCCGGCAAACGGCTGATCCACCCGCAGCAGATCGCCAAAGCGATCAGCGACCATGCGGCAGCGGACGCCATCTTTACTTGCGACGTTGGCCTCCCCACGGTGTGGGCCGCGCGGTATCTCGCGATGAATGGAAAGCGCCGGCTCCTCGGGTCGTTCTGGCACGGCTCGATGGCGAATGCGATGGCTCAGAGCATCGGCGCCCAGGCTGCCTTCCCCGGCCGGCAGGTGATCTCGCTCTCCGGCGACGGCGGCTTCACCATGCTGATGGGAGATTTCATCAGCCTGGCGCAACTCAAATTGCCGGTGAAGATCGTCGTCTTCAACAACGGTACGCTCGGCTTCGTCGAGCTTGAGCAGAAGTCAACCGGGTTTCTCGAATTTGGCACGGAACTAAACAACCCGAACTTCGCGGCCATGGCCGAAGCCGTCGGCATCCGCGGCATTCGTATCGAGGATGCGGGCAAGGTGGAGGACGCAATCGCCGCTGCCTTGGCGCATGACGGCCCCGTTCTCGTCGATGCAGTTGTCAACCGGACAGAGCTTGCCATGCCGCCCTCGATCACCCTCGATATGGCGAAGGGCTTCACGCTCTACATGGTGAAGGCGATCATGAGCGGCCGCGGCGATGAGATCATTGACCTCGCCAAGACGAATCTCTGGCGCTGAAGGGAACACCACACCCCGCGCGCAGTTTTTTTTATCAGGCTCTGGACAGACGAGGTTTGATATGCGGTACGGTGTACTACAGCGGTTGCCGGCCATGTTGAACCGATTGTCATTGCGCACGACGGTGGAAAGCAGCGGTTCAATTCGAGCGGTCTCCGTTGTAGCCATTGTCTTGATCGGAGCAGCCGCGCTGGGCGGCTGCTCCGAAGGCGTGCTCGATCCGAAAGGACCCATCGCCTCTGGCGAACGGCAGATTCTGTTCAACTCGCTCGGCATCATGCTGGCGATCGTGATCCCGACGATCCTCGCCACCCTTGGCGTCGCCTTCTGGTTTCGCTCGTCCAATGCGCGTGCCGTCTACCTGCCGGATTTCGAGTATTCCGGCCGTCTCGAGCTGCTCGTTTGGTCGATCCCGGCAATGACGGTGCTGTTGGTGGGCGGCGTCGCTTGGATCGGCGCACATGACCTTGATCCGCACAAGCCGATTAGCTCTACGGCCAAGCCGCTTAACGTTCAGGTCGTCTCACTCGATTGGAAATGGCTGTTCATCTATCCCGAGCAAGGCATTGCCAGCGTCAATCAGCTGACCGTCCCGGCCGGCATCCCGATCAGCTTCGAGCTGACCTCCGCGACCGTCATGAACAGCTTCTTCGTGCCGCAGCTGGGCAGCCAGATCTACACCATGTCGGGAATGGCGACGCACCTTCAGCTGCAGGCTGACCACGTTGGAGCCTACCCCGGGCTCTCAGCCAATTTCAGCGGCGATGGCTTTGCCGACATGCGCTTTACCGTGGATGCAGTGCCGCCCGAGCAGTTTGCGCAATGGGTCACTGCAGCTCGCAACGGCGGCCCGGAGCTCGACGCAGCCAGCTATGTCGATCTCGCCAAGCCGAGCCATGCAGTTGCGCCGTTCACCTATCGCTCCGTCGCACCAGGCCTGTTCAGCGGCATCTTGAAGGTCGGGATGTCCGTGGGTGACTCGCTTTATCTCACCCCCCCGGCGTCACAGAGGGCGGAACGATGAATCTGCTTGGCAAGCTCAGCTGGAGCGCGATCCCGTTCGATCAGCCGATCGTAATGTTTGCGTCGGCGGGAATGATCCTGGGCATCGTGCTCGTTCTTTCGTGGGTCACGCTGAAGGGATATTGGCCTTATCTGTGGCGCGAGTGGCTCACGTCCGTCGACCATAAGCGCATCGGCGTGATGTATTGCGTGCTGGCACTGCTCATGCTGCTGCGTGGCTTCGCCGATGCCATCATGATGCGCTCGCAGCAGGCCGTCGCCGCCGGCGGCGCGCAGGGCTACCTGCCGCCGGAGCATTTTGACCAGATTTTCTCGGCGCATGGCACGATCATGATCTTCTTCATGGCGATGCCGTTCATGATCGGGCTGATGAATTTTGCGGTGCCGCTGCAACTCGGCATTCGCGACGTGGCCTTTCCGACGATGAACTCCGTGAGCTTATGGCTGACCGCGTCGGGCATCCTTTTAGTGAACATCTCGCTGGTTGTCGGCGAGTTCGCAAAAACGGGCTGGGTCGCGTATCCGCCGCTCAGCGAGCTGCAATTCTCCCCCGGCGTCGGCGTCGACTACTACCTCTGGGCGCTGCAAATCTCCGGCGTCGGTACGTTGCTGACCGGAATAAATTTCGTCACCACGATTCTGAAAATGCGGGCACCCGGGATGGGCTATATGCGCATGCCGGTTTTCTGCTGGACGGCGCTCGCCACCAATCTGCTCATTATCGCAGCCTTTCCGGTCCTGACCGCGACCTTCGCGATGCTGCTGCTCGACCGTTATCTCGGCTTTCACTTCTTCACGCTCGCTGGCCAGGGCAACCAGATGATGTACGTCAACCTGTTCTGGGTTTGGGGTCATCCGGAGGTCTACATCCTAGTCTTGCCGGCGTTCGGGGTCTTTTCGGAGGTTATCGCCACCTTCTCCGGCAAGCCGCTGTTCGGCTATCGCTCGATGGTCGCCGCCACCATGGCGATCTGCGTGCTGTCCTTCCTTGTCTGGCTGCATCATTTCTTCACCATGGGCGCCGGCGCGGACGTCAACGGCTTCTTCGGCGTCATGACCATGATCATCGCGGTGCCGACCGGCGTAAAAGTCTTCAATTGGCTGTTCACGATGTGGGGCGGGCGCGTTCGTTTCACGGTGCCGGTCCTGTGGGCGATCGGGTTCATGGTGACATTCGTCATCGGCGGCATGACCGGCGTGCTGATGGCCGTGCCTCCTGCCGATTTCCAGCTGCACAACAGCCTGTTCCTGGTCGCGCATTTCCATAACGTCATCATTGGCGGCGTCCTCTTCGGCGCGATGGCGGGCTACAACTACTGGTTCCCGAAGGCATTCGGCTTCACGCTGAATGAACGCTGGGGCCGGGCATCGTTCTGGTGCTGGCTGATCGGCTTCTATGTCGCGTTCATGCCGCTCTATGTGCTGGGCCTCATGGGCATGACCCGGCGCATGCAGCATTACGACGATCTGAGCTGGCAGCCGTGGCTGCAGGTGGCGGCGGTCGGTGCCCTCATAATTCTCGCAGGGATCGCCTGTCAGATCGTGCAGCTCGTGGTGTCGATCCGCACCCGTGTGACGCACCGCGATGTGACCGGGGACCCTTGGAACGGCCGCACGCTGGAATGGTCGACGGCCTCGCCGCCGCCGGCCTGGAATTATGCCGTCCTGCCGCATGTCGCTGAGAGGGACGCCTATTGGATCAGGAAAAAGTCCGTGCGCGCGAAACAAGATCAGCCAGCACAAGCACGCGAGTACGAGCCGATCGAGATGCCGAAAAACACCGCGACCGGCTTCGTCAACGCGTTCTTCGCCGTCGTCATCGGCTTTGCGCTGATCTGGCACATCTGGTGGATGGCGGGTGTCGGATTGTTCGGCGCATTCCTGACAATGCTTGCCTTCGTGTTTCGCGATAAGGAGGAAGTCGAGATACCGGCTGAGCGGCTTGCCCAGTTCGATCGCGCTCACCAGGCGGAGGTGGCGTCATGACCGTCGCTGTTGCCGTTTATGGTAGCCCGTCCGAGGCGCTGATCAGTGCAAGCGAAGCCGGTCCCGCTCCCAAGCGGATCGTAGTCGCCTACGGCTTCTGGATCTTCCTGTTAAGCGACATCGTGATGTTCTCGGCGCTGTTTGCGTCCTACGCGGTGCTCGTGCACGCGACTGCGGGCGGTCCAACAGGTGCAGAGTTATTCAATCAGGTCAGCGTCGCGATCGAGACCGCTTGTCTTCTCGCCTCGAGCTACACCTGCGGGCTGATGTCGCTGGCCATCAGCTCGCGACGGCACCTCGGCACTTATCTCGGGGCTGCGATCACCTTCGCGCTCGGCGCCGCATTCCTTGCTCTGGAGATCCGCGAGTTCGCCAACATGATCGCCCAGGGTGCGACCCCACAACGCAGCGCGTTTCTTTCCGCCTTCTTCACCCTGGTCGGCTGCCACGGGCTGCACGTTACCGCCGGACTGATCTGGCTCACGGTGATGATGGCGCAGGTCGCAATTCAAGGTTTTCGCGTCGCCGTACAGCGCCGTCTGCTCTGTTTCTCCCTGTTCTGGCACACGCTCGACATCATCTGGGTTGGGCTATTCACGGTCGTCTATCTGATGGGAGTCATCTCATGACGGACACGCGGTACGATCGCGCACCCGGAGACACGTTAACAGCTGTCGAGATGCAAGCCGCGACGCCGTCCGGTTTCCTCGTCTACACAATCGGATTATTTCTGGCCGTTGTTCTCACCGCGACGTCTTTCTGGGTTGCCAACACGTCGCTGATCTGGCCCCCCGGCGTGTCGCTGGGGCTTGCCGTCCTCGGCATCGCCCAGATGGGAGTCCATCTGGTGTTCTTCCTCCACATCACCACCGGCCCGGACAACACCAACAACGTTCTGGCGCTTGCGTTTGGCGTTCTCATCGTAGCCCTGGTGATTGCCGGCTCGCTCTGGATCATGGCCAATCTGAACGCGAACATGATGCCGTCATCCGACCT
>CATPCO010000662.1 GCA_955652925.1 uncultured Xanthobacteraceae bacterium
CGGCCTGTGCGGTTTTACGATCGCCTCATCCGGTCATGCGGGGGAGCTTCGCCAGGCGCTCCAATGCAGTCTCGACCGTTTTGTCGGAGATCGGCGCGGCTCCCCAGCGGTAGAGCCAGCCATGCAGGAGCCAGATCACAATAAACGCGACAGCGCCGGCGAAGACCACGTCCGTGAAAAAGTGCGCCCCGGCCGCCATGCGCAATAGTCCGACCGCACAGCCGAAGGCCAATGCGGCAGCGTAAGCGGCCGCGCGCCAGTGCGGTGGAGCAAGCGCAGCAGGCGCCATTGTCCAGAACGCGCCGGTCGGCTCGCCCGCGATGAACGCGCAGTTCTTCGGGCAATCGCCGCGCGGGTCCCACCATGGCCGGAAATGCTCGTCGCCGCCGAATTCCGCGACGTCGATGGGGCGCGGCCGCCCCCAGTGCTCTTTCAGCACGAGATTGGCAAGCACTCCCGGAGCAAGCGCAAGCGAAAGGAGCATCAGAACAATCGCGCGGCCGGGGATCAGCAGCGCCCGTTGCGGGCGCACAAGCTTCATCGCGATTGCCAATCCCGCGGGAGCGGCGACGAGCGCAATCACCCATGTGCTGGCATCGCGCGCAAACAAATAGAACGGATCGTAGCTGCGCCAGAAGCCGCCATGCTGGGCATCGAAGAAGAGCGCTGCCAGCTTGAGATCGAGCTGCGGCCAGATGGCAAAGACGAGGCCCACTGTTGCCGCAATGGCGAGCGCGATGGTAAGGCCGGTTCGGTGCATGACGGGATAACCTCATGGCTGAGCTGCGGCAAATCAAGACCGCTCCGGGATTCGTTTTCGATGCGCGGTGCGATGGGTCCGAGGACGCGCCGCTCGTGCTGCTGCTGCACGGCTTCGCAGAATCCTTCCACATGTGGCGCAGCCAGCTCAACGCGCTCGCGGCAGCGGGCTATCGCGCCATCGCGCCGAGCCAGCGCGGCTATTCCCCCGGCGCCCGGCCGGATACCGGTAATCCCATGAACTACCATTTCGACCTGCTGGTTGCGGACGCCATGAACATCGCCAGCGCGTGCGGCTATGGCAGTGGCCGATTTCATCTCGTCGGGCATGACTGGGGCGGCAGTATCGCCTGGGGCATCGCGGACCGCCATCCCGATCGTCTTGCTTGCCTGACCGTGCTGTCGCGGCCGCACCCCAATGCATTCAATCGCGCGCTGGCCATGCCCGATGGCGAACAGGCACGGCGTTCGCGCCATCACAAGGCCTTTCTGGAGCCTGGTGCCGGGCCGCACCTGTTGGCGAACGGCGCGCGTGCTCTGCGCGAGCGGCTGACCAGGTCCGGCCTGCCCGCGGCGGCCATCGAGCAACACCTCCGCGTGCTCGGCAACGAAAGCGCGATGGAAGCGGCGCTCGCCTGGTATCGCGCACGCGGCGCCATTCGCAGCCCGCTGGGCAGCATCAAGGTTCCCGTGCTTTATATCTGGGGCGACGCGGACGACACGGTGGGGCGGGCCGCCGCAGAGGGAACCCGCGACTTCGTGTGCGAGCCTTATGAGTTCGCAATCCTGCCCGGCATCAGTCATTTCGCCGCCGAGCACGCGCCCGAACGCGTCACGGAGCTGTTGTTGGCGCATCTCGCCAGATACCGCCCGTGAAGCTCGACGTGAAGCTTCCTGGCCGCGGGCTCCCCCATGACACGCTGCGCCCTGCAAGTCCAATCTTGGCCAAATCGCTTGAACAAGGGTGATGGGACCGCAGAGGTGAGTCGACTCGTGCCGATCAGATTCGGTAGGTCCGCAGCGCCTCCGATAGCGGCTGTAAGCTAGGCTGATAGGGACCGCTCTTGTGTGCCACTTCCGGTCGTGAGCAGATGCAGCAAAAACTGTTTACTCGATGACCTCGTCGGCCCGCTGCTGAAGATGCAATGGAACATCCAGACCGAGGGCTTTTGCAGTCTTGAGGTTGGTCACGAGTTCAATTTTCGTTGGGAACTCGATTGGCATCCCCGCGCGAAGAAGGGCATAGAGGCGCCGGTAGGCATGCCGCTTCCATTTCCCCTGTTCCATTCGCCTGCATCAAGGTCAGCGCATCATCCGACGCGATGCATGGCTTTTGGGGTGTGGACTTGGCAACACACCACTCTGCGCCACACTGAATCTGTTGGCGAGGTGATTGATGCGTCCTGTCCACAGACTAACGAAGTCCCCGCTTGATATCTTCTCCACACTTCCGGAGGTCTGCTTCCATTGCGGGAGAAGATTTCGCCAAATGCACTTCCTGCACCATTGCTCCCCCTTTAGTACGCCCTCGTCGGTCGCACACATGGACTGCCACGCGACGCGCTCGGGGTGTGTGTAGTGTTCAATTGCGCCTTGGATACCCTGCTGATGCACCATGTATCTCTCGGCGTAATCTGGATAGTGACCCAGCGCCCATCTGAACTTCTCGGCTTGTACCAGAAGCATGTGCGCTGCAGCGCGAGCGTTGTCCCTCGCGTCCCAGATGCTGCCGTCACCGTACTTTTTGAACTCGTAGTCGCTAAGTTGGAAGAGCCCTTTGTATGATCCAGTTCTTGCGCGAGGATCGAAGTTACTCTCGACCTTGGCGATAGACATCATCATTGCCAAGTCCAGGCCATACAAAGATGCCGCCTCCCGGATTTCGTCGCGCGGGTTGCCCGTGGTCGAATGCGGTTGATAGAATCGGGCTTCAAACAGACCACCAAGATACCCGAAAGCATCGAGCGGCATTGCCTCCTGATCTGAAAC
>CATPCO010000663.1 GCA_955652925.1 uncultured Xanthobacteraceae bacterium
ACCTTGGGTTCCCCACCCTCCATCACGGCAACGCAAGAATTGGTAGTGCCGAGGTCAATTCCGATAATCTTGGCCATAGATCGCTCCTCCTGGAAGCTATAAGTGCTTTACAATCATTATTTTAAAGTGTTGCACCCTGCAACATGATAAGACTTGAGTCAATCACTGTCAAGGTTTAGATGTTAGAAAGCGGCATTCGGATGCGTCGATTGCGGTCGACTCCTTGATTAGCGAATGTCTGATGCAGGGGCCGCTTATCGGATTTCTAGCTCGCCGCGGCTTCTTTCTTCAATCTTTCAATTTGTTGCAGATGATTCGCGCCGTGGCTGCCCAATCGTTCGATCATGTCCGCCACTGTAACGGCTTTCTTTAGTTCGGGGTGATAGGCCGACTTCTCTAGATCGGCCGGGTTGAGCCGCCGCAATAACCGCAGGTTGGCATGGCGATTCAGTCCATAGAGCGCAATCAGTTCGGCCGGCGGAGTATCCGTATAGCCCAGATTCCGTGCCCAGTCATTCTGGTCAATCGGCGCAATCGTTGGCTTTTTGTCCGCGAGCATCTGGCGGAGGCGGTGTGCGTACACAAGCTCGATGTCGGCGAGATGGCCGAGCACCTCCAGGATGCACCATTTGTCTGGGCCTGGTTTGTAGCGAAGCGCCTTATCCGGCAGACTTGATACCGCTGCTGCAACTTGCTTGGGGCTTTTTTCCGCCGCATCAAGATGCTTTTTCAGTTCGCTCTCGGTCATGAGAATCTCCACAAATCGAACCATTGAGCAATTCGGTGATGTGCAATTGAAACAAGACTCGGCCTATTCCATTGCTAAATTACCAAACTACTCAATCCCCAATCGTTATTATTTTACTTCGACTTTTTGCATCCACTGAGCCACCTGCACGTTCCAGCCTAGTTCCTTCGTCATCGTGTCGCGAAGCTGGGATGAGGCCGCCGGCTCGCCATGGACCAGGTAGGTGACTCCAGGCTTGGTGGGAAAGGTGCGCAGCCATTCCAGCAGTTCCGGCGGATCGGCGTGATCGCTGAACTGTTCGAGCGCCGCCACCTGTGCCCGAATTGGCACGGTCTCGCCGAAAATACGTACCTCAGGCGCACCGCTCTTGATCGTGAATCCCCTAGTTCCCGGGGCCTGAAAGCCAATGAAGATCACGCTGTTCTTCGGGTCGGGCAGCCGTTGCATCAAGTGGTGCTGAATGCGCCCTCCGGTCACCATTCCGCTGGATGAAATAATGATCGAGGGAAACTTTGAATCATTAATCTTCTTCGATTCTTCAGGCGTCGAGGCAAAGGTAAAACCCGGCCACTCGAGCGGCGAGCCGTATTGGCTGATCAACTGGCGCGTCTCGTCACTGTACTCTTCTGTGTGTTTGAGAAAAATTTCCACTGCCTTGATGGCCATGGGGCTATCGCAATACACGGGAATACGAGGAAGTTGTCCGGCTTCCATGAGTACCTTGAGCATGAAGAGAAACTTCTGAGTGCGTTCGACGGCGAACGCCGGCACGATCACGCTGCCGCCGCGCTCGACCGTTTGGCGGATGATCTCGGCTAGCTTTGGTCTCGGATCGTCGGTAGGGTGCTGCCGGTTGCCGTAGGTTGACTCCATGACCAGAATGTCCGCGGTCTCGCCTGCGGTGGGCCCTGAGCGCACGACTTTGCCGGGTGCGCTGTTCTGGTCGCGCACGCGGCCTATGTCTCCGGTAAATAGCAGTCGCCGGGCCTGGCCATTCATACTGAGCGTGAGCTCCACCATCGAAGACCCGAGGATGTGGGCCGCGCGAACAAAGCGAAATGAAACTTCGGGCGAGAGCTTTCTGGTTTCTTCAAACTGCACCGGACGAAAGTGCAGCAAGGACTCCTGAGCTTCCGCGAGCGTGTACAGCGGCAATGCCGGGTCGTGCTTGGACCTCTGGTGTCGGTTGTAGAAATTGGCATCTTCTTCCTGCAGGTGGCCGGAGTCGGGAAGGATGATGCCGCATAAATCGATGGTGGATGGGGTGGCATAAATCGGACCGCGGAAGCCGTCTCTCACCAGCCGTGGAATCCAGCCGCAGTGGTCGAGGTGCGCGTGTGTCAGAACGACTGCGTCAATGTCGACCGCTGGGATCGGCGTGGTCTGCCAGTTGCGCTCCCGCCATTCCTTCGCTCCCTGGAACATGCCGCAATCGATGAGCGTTTGGAACCCGGTTTTACCGCCAGCATCTGAGCTGGTATTGATCAAGTGCTTCGAGCCGGTAACGGTGCCAGCCGCTCCGAGAAACTGGATGTAGGCCAAGGTCTTCCCTCCAGGGATTAAGGGATTGAATCATTGAGTCAACGATTCAATTTCTCAATCTTGAAAACATTGTTGCTCTTATCCCTTTCCGGCACGCTGCCGTCGTTCACGACAATTTCTTGGGGAGTAGAAGCTGCCTCCATACGGATTATTGCTTTCGCCTGTGCAAGCACTCTGAGCCGCTTCGTGACCTCTCCCCGTTCCAGCTTAAGAATTACTGGTACCTCAGCCCCGGCGTCACCTAGATTTTCCAATGTGACCGTAACAACATAAGCATTGACCGAGGTCTGTCGTGGATACGCCGACGCCACATGGAAATCTGGCAGGCCGTGGTCACCATAGACCCAGTCGTCAAAAAACCATTCCAAGTCGCGCTTGGTTTCGGATTCGATCAGATGTTGCAAGTAGGAAGGTGTTTGGTCGGCATCAGGATGATATGCGGCAAGCACTTTCTTCAGGGCGTCATCGCCGATCATGTCGCGCAGCATCCACCAAACGTACATCGCCTTGCTGCGGTAGAACTCCTCGATGCTTGTGTTGACGAGCGATTCACTCGCGCCAGTATTCTGGTGGTGGTCTCCAGCAAATGCTTTCTCCGCGTCCGCCAAGGCCGTGCGCTGCAGACCCATAAAGTCAAGCGCGGCCTGCCGCCCGTGTCCCCGTTCTTGATAGAGCGCCTGGGCAAAATGCGCCAGCCCTTCGTAAATCCACGGACGCGGGGAGAAGAAGGCTACGTGGGTAAGCTCATGAACCGCGGTAAGCTGGACCAGCCTAGAATCTCTATCCAGAGGCGTGAGCAGCATGCTGCCGCTCTCATATGGTGCAGCCTCGGGATCGCTTAGTTCCACGACTTGCACTCTAACGCCGGCTCGTTCTTTCGTAGTGCCAAACCAATCGGTAACGAAAGCAACCGCCAGCTGCGCCGCAAGGGCGTAATTCTCGGCGGCTGGCTTGTGATCCGGGAGGTAGGAGATATTCACCGGTGGCCGATCGAGTCCGTCGTAGTGGCCAATCACAAAAAGCGGCACGGTCTGCTTCAGGGGGTGGAACAAACACGCAGTCACAGTTTCGTGTGATTTACCCATCTGTTCGTACGTCGGCCAGCCGCCAGACCTACAATTGCATAGCAGTCTTGCCGGAGTGCCTTCACCGGAATGGCTCAGCTTTATGGTTGCCTCCGCCAGTGCTTCCCGTGCCTTCCACCTCGCCAGCGTCTGGAACACGCTGTTCCCTTCCGACAAACTCGCCGACTCGGTCGCTACCGGGTACCATGCCACGTATCCGACGCCGCGAACGGCTGTGAACGAGGTACTAATCTGATCCCAGTCGCTGTCTCTGGCTTTCTCTTCCGGCACCCCGATTCGTGTCAGCCGTGTTACATCGAGAGGGATGATGCCCTCGTACCCAATTTCCAGTTCCAGCGTGCCTTGCAGCGGGACCTCCTTCGGCAAAATCACAAGCGCATCGGAGAGGGCGCCGGTGTGATCGATGACAGAGGTAAATGGCTGGGAAACGAACTGCACCGGTTTGCCGTCGAGTTGGATCGATCTCCACCCCAAGCTGGAGGAAATCTGCAATGACAGAGTTTTCTGTGGCGATGCTGACTCGTTGCGCAAACTGATCTTGCCCCGTACCGCCAACCGCTGCTGTTCCGGTTCAACCCGAACGTCCAGGTTGTAGTTGGTGAAGGCGAAGGCCTCACGATCGATAGCGTATGCCTGTAGCAGCAAACCACAGAGGATGCTGAGAATGCGGAGAAACTTCATGATGCTTGTTTCCGCCGTTGCCGGACGACCTCATACAACACCACTCCCGCAGCGACCGACACATTCAGCGATGGCACTTTCCCCAGCATAGGAATAGAAACCAGAAAGTCGCACTTTTTCGCTACTAGGTCGTGGACGCCCTTGCCCTCAGAGCCCAGCACGACGGCGCAATCCATGTTGTAGTCGAGCGTGTCGTAACTCTGGGGCCCGCGCTCGTCCAGCCCGACAATCCACAGATTCCTTTCTTTCAGTTCCTCCAGCGTGCGAGCAATATTCGTCACTCTGGCGATGGGAAGATGCTCGCTGGCGCCCGCGGAAGCCTTGGTCACGGTCGCGGTCACTCCTGCTGCGCGTCGTTCCGGAATTACCACTCCGTCCGCGCCCGAGTCATCGGCCGTGCGAAGAATGGCGCCCAGAT
>CATPCO010000664.1 GCA_955652925.1 uncultured Xanthobacteraceae bacterium
GGGACGGGTGCCTCGCCCAACGATGGGTCCGAAGACGAGACAGGGTCGCTGACGGACCGTGAAGCAGGTGACGCGTCATCTGCTCACGTCAGCGTCGCGGTTGCGTCGCGTCTGGCACTTTGTCCGGTTGCATGGGGCGCCTGCACGCTCGGCGGAGAGGACGTTGGACCACGGCAAACGACGCACGGTGCCTCGTTCGAGCTTCGAGGCCGACCACATTGACCTCGGCAACGAGCCGCCGCTGTCGGTCGACGGCGAGAATTCCGCGTTGGTGGACCGGCGCCGGATATCGGTGCAATGGTTCAGCGGCACAATCCTCGCTGGCCTTTGCGGAGCTGCTCTCATGGGCGGCGCCGTTTTCGCAGCGCTCGACGGCGAAACCAATTTCGCGACGGTGCCGGAGCGCGTCGAGGCGAACGCACGCGCATCAGTCCCCGGTACCTCCGAGCGCATCACGAATACGGCGCGCAAGAACGATCGCCTGCCGCCGCCGGGGGAAGCCAATGCCGCGCGCCAGGTCATTCGCGTATCGACCACGACGCGCGGCGCTGGCAACCGCGAGATCGTGCGCGTTCGCCCGCTTATCCGCGTCGCCGGGAATCTTTCGCTTACTGCGTCTGAGCTCTCCGCCAACATTCCCCCCTTCAATGCGCAGAAGATGCTCGCCCAATCGGCGGGAGCAGCGGCAAACGCGGAAGACCCGGCCGGCGCCGAGCCGGACGCCGAGGTGTCGTTTCTTACGCGCGACCTTGTAACCGTGTTGCCGCGCGCAAAGCTTGCCGCAGTCGTTCCGCTCGATGAAGTGCTCGCACGCGTGCGCGAGGCTGCCAGCTGGGACACCGGCACGGGGCGGAAGGCGCCGCTGATGACGGATTCAATGCCGCTCACGGCCTACGCGCCGGAGCGCAACAACGACCCCTATGCAGGTTTTGAGCCCCGCATCGTGCCGGAGAACGTGACGCTCTTGCCGAAGACAACGACCGAGGTCACTGGCGGCAATGCCTGGAACGAGCGCACCATCGCACTCAAGAAGGGTGATTCAGTATCCGCCAATCTGCGCGAACTGGGCGCGACGTCCGACGAGATCAAAGCCATCACCGCGGCCTTCGGCGGGCGCGGCAGGGACAGCGCTCCGCGCGACGGCTACAAGCTGCGCGTACTGCTCGCGCCCAGCAGCGATCACCGCCGGCTCCAGCCGGTACGGATTGTCATTGCGACTGACACCAGCGTGGAAGCAATGGTGGCGTGGTCGGACAAGGGCAAATATGTGGCGGTCGACGTGCGCAGCGCAAACACGGTTGCCTCCTCAAGCGATGACGACGAGGACGATGGCAAGAGCGTCCGGCTCTATCAGAGCATCTACGAGACCGGGTTGCGCAATCATATGCCGCGCCCGGTGATCGACGATCTCATTCGCATTTACTCCTACGACGTCGATTTCCAGCGCAAGGTTCAGCCCGGCGATTCGTTCGAAGTGCTCTATGCCAGCGACGACGAGAATGGAAACGAGAACAGCAAGGCCGAAGTGCTCTATGCGCTGCTCACGACCGGGGGAGAGACACGCAAATTCTATCGCTACCAGACGACCGACGATAACGTTGTCGACTACTACGATGATAGCGGCAAGAGTGCCAAGAAATTCCTGGTGCGCAAGCCGGTGGCCGACGGCACGATGACCTCAGGGTTTGGCGGCCGCAATCATCCGCTGCTCGGTTTCATGAAGATGCATACCGGCGTCGATTGGGCTTCGACCCACGGCACTCCCATTTTTGCGTCCGGCAACGGCGTGATCGAAAAGATCGGTTTGGAAGGAGGCTACGGAAAATACATTCGCCTCCGGCACGCCAATGGTTGGGAGAGCGCCTACGGCCATATGTCGGCCTTCGCGCGCGGCATGGAAGCAGGCAAGAAGGTCCGCCAGGGGCAGGTGATCGGCTACGTCGGCTCGACCGGGCTTTCGACCGGCTCCCACCTGCATTACGAGATCCTTGTGAACGGACGTTTCGTCGATCCGATGAAGATCAAGCTGCCGCGCGGGCGCGTGCTCGACGGCACCTTGCTCGCCTCCTTCGAGCAGGAGCGTACCCGGCTCGATGCGATGCTCACACGCGCAACGCCGTCGCGGTACGCCCAGGGCAGGTAAGTATCAGTAATCAGTAGTCAGGTCAGCCTGAGACCACGCAACTGACTACTGATAACTGATTCCTGGTTACGCGGCCTTCGCCAGCACACCATTAAACGTGAGGCCCTGTTTGCCGGCGGAGATCACCACCCGCTCGCCGTCCTTCACGCGACCGCCGAGCATGAGCTCGGCGAGGGGATCCTGCACCGATTTCTGAATGACGCGCTTGAGCGGCCGCGCGCCATAGGCGGGATCCCAGCCCTTCTCCGCCAGCCACTCGCGTGCCGATGGCTCGAGTTGAAGCGTGATCTTGCGGTCCTCCAGAAGCTTGGCGAGGCGCGCCATCTGGATGTCGACGATCTTTGTCATCTCGCGGCGCTGGAGCCTGTGGAAGAGAATGATCTCATCGATGCGGTTGAGGAATTCGGGCCGGAAGCTTGCCCGCACCACCGCCATGACCTGATCGCGCACCGCGTCGGTGTCCTGCCCTTCGGGCTGATTGGCCAGGAATTCCGACCCGAGATTTGACGTCATCACAATCAAGGTGTTGCGGAAGTCCACGGTATGGCCCTGGCCGTCGGTGAGGCGACCATCATCGAGGACCTGAAGCAGCACGTTGAAGACATCGGGATGGGCTTTCTCGATCTCGTCGAACAGAATGACCTGATACGGCCGCCGACGCACGGCCTCGGTCAACGCGCCTCCTTCCTCGTAGCCGACGTAACCGGGGGGTGCGCCGATAAGCCGGGCGACCGAGTGCCTTTCCATGTACTCGGACATGTCGATGCGAAGAAGCGCTGACTCGTCGTCGAACAGATACTCCGCGAGCGCCTTCGTCAGCTCGGTTTTGCCCACGCCGGTTGGCCCAAGGAACATGAAAGAGCCGATCGGCCGGTGGGGATCCTGCAAGCCCGCGCGCGCGCGGCGCACCGCAGTCGACACGGCCTTGACCGCTTCCGCTTGACCGATGACGCGCTTGCTGAGCTGCTCCTCCATGCGAAGAAGCTTTTCCTTCTCGCCTTCGAGCATCTTTTCAACCGGCACCCCGGTCCAACGCGAGACCACCGCAGCGATGTTATCCGGGGTGACGGCTTCCTGAACCATCGCCCCCTTGCCCTCGCCCGCTTCGATGGTCTTGAGCTTCTTTTCGATTTCAGGGATGCGGCCATAGGCGAGCTCGCCTGCGCGCTGGAATTCCCCCTTGCGCTGCGCATTCGCGAGCTCGGTGCGCAAATGGTCGAGCTCGGTCTTGAGCTTTTGCGCGTCGGAGAGCTTCTCCTTTTCGGACTTCCAGCGCGCAGTGAGATCAGCGGACTGCTTCTCCAGCGACGCGAGCTCCTTCTCCAGATTTTTCAGCCGCTCCTTGGATCCCGGATCACGCTCTTTCTTGAGCGCTTCCTGCTCGATCTTCAGGCGCACGATCTCGCGATCGATCGAATCGAGCTCCTCCGGCTTCGAATCGACCTGCATCTTGAGGCGGGCCGCCGCCTCGTCGACGAGGTCGATTGCCTTGTCCGGGAGGAAACGGTCGGTGATGTAGCGGTGGGACAACGTCGCCGCGGCAACCAGAGCGGCATCGGTGATGCGCACGCCGTGGTGCTGCTCGTAGCGATCTTTCAGGCCGCGCAGGATGGAGATGGTGTCTTCGACGCTCGGCTCATTGATGTAGACAGGCTGGAAACGGCGGGCCAGCGCCGCGTCCTTTTCTACATGCTTCTTGTATTCATCGAGCGTGGTGGCACCGACGCAATGCAGCTCGCCCCGCGCCAGCGCGGGCTTGAGCAAGTTCGAAGCGTCCATCGCGCCATCGGCTTTGCCGGCGCCGACGAGGGTGTGCATCTCATCAATGAAAAGAATATAGGCGCCGGCCGAAGAAATCACTTCCTGCAGAACCGCCTTGAGCCGCTCTTCGAACTCGCCGCGATACTTGGCGCCTGCGATGAGGGCGCCCATGTCAAGCGCCAGGAGTTTCTTGTCCTGCAAACTCTCAGGGACATCCCCGTTGACGATGCGTTGCGCGAGCCCTTCGACAATCGCGGTCTTGCCCACGCCGGGCTCGCCAATGAGCACCGGATTGTTCTTGGTCCGGCGCGAGAGCACCTGGATGGTACGCCGAATCTCCTCATCGCGCCCAATCACCGGGTCGATCTTGCCCTCGCGCGCGGCCTGGGTAAGATCGCGGGCATATTTTTTTAGCGCATCGTAGGTATTCTCGGCCGAAGAGGTGTCCGCCGTGCGGCCCTTGCGCAACGCCTCGATCGCGGCGTTGAGATTCTGTGGCGTGACGCCGGCGCGGGCGAGAATCTTTCCCGCCTCGCTCTCGCGATCGAGCGCAAGCGCGAGCAGAAGGCGCTCTACGGTGACGTAGCTATCGCCCGCCTTCTCCGCGACCTTCTCTGCCTGATCGAAGACGCGCGCCAGGGCAGGCGCTAGATAGACCTGGCCCGCTCCACTGCCCGACACTTTCGGTATCTTCGCGAGCGCACCTTCCACGCCCGAGAGCGCTTCACGCGAGCGCCCGCCCGCGCGGTCAATCAGCCCTGCGCAGAGTCCTTCCGGGTCATCGAGCAGAACCTTGAGCAGATGCTCGGGAGTGAATTGCTGGTGGCCCTCGCGCATTGCAAGCGATTGGGCCGATTGCACAAAACCGCGGGCGCGGTCGGTGTATTTTTCAAAATCCATCTGTCCTGTTCCCTCAGCATGTTCCTCCACCCTTCCGGCGCAAGAAGAACATCGTCAATGGGTGTCCCCCCACAGGGGAGTTGAGCGCCAGCCAACGGCGGTTTCGCCGAAAAGCCTGTCCTCGGTTGTTATGTGGGATCTGGGCGTTGGCGGGGAAAGAGGTTTGGCGGTATTTTGCGGCAGCCGGTTGTCAACGACCGGATTAAGCAGAAGCGCGCGCCTACTTTCGGCGGCTGAGCAGGAAGACCGCCTGTTCTCCCAACAAGTTCCAGAACCACCAGGGGGCATTGAAGCGCAGCGCACGTCCCCAAGCGTTAAAGGCCACCGCCTTCTCCATCTTGGCGCCGGCCACCCCGCACAGCTCGCGGAAATCCTTGATGGTGCAGAAGTGAATGTTCGGAGACTCCCACCAGGCATAGGGCAGATTATCGGTGCGGGGCATCTGGCCGCCGAACAGCAGCTGCAATCGGATTCCCCAGTGGCCGAAATTCGGAAACGAAACAATCGCGTGCCGGCCAATGCGCAGCATATGTTCAAGGACGACGCGTGGATGCCGGGTGGCCTGTAGCGTTTGGGAGAGAATGACGTAATCGAACGCATCGTTGGGATAGTCCGAGAGGTCGGTATCGGCGTCGCCCTGGATCACGGCGAGGCCCTTTGCCACGCACTGATTGACCCCTTCGCGCGAGAGCTCGATGCCGCGGCCGTCAACGCGACGCGTTTCGCCAAGCAGGCGCAGCAGCTCGCCGTCGCCACAGCCAACGTCCAATACCTTCGCGCCGGGCGCGACCATCTCCGCCACAACGAGCAGATCGACGCGCGACCCGCCCGGGTTGCGCGCGGATTCTGCCATTGTGAGATCATGGTTGATCCGCGTCAGCATCGGAACCTCTAACGCACGAGCGAACCAGGCAGGGATGTTCGATGCAATCTCATCGCTGCACCGCTGCCGCAAGTCCACGCGCCTTCGCCGCCCCCTCCAGAAAGCCGCGCACAATGTCGAACAGTTCCGGCTCCTCGAGGAGGAACGCGTCGTGGCCCTTGTCGGTGACGATCTCGGCAAACGAAACCCGCGCGCCCCCGGCATTGAGCGCGTGCACAATCGCACGCGAATCCGAGGTCGGAAATAGCCAATCGGAGGTAAATGAGATCACGCAGAAACGGGTGGGCGTATCCTTGAAGGCGTTCGCCAGCACGCCCTCGCAGTCCGCCGCGAGATCAAAATAGTCCATCGCACGGGTCAAATAGAGATAAGAATTGGCGTCGAAGCGCTCAACGAAACTGCTGCCCTGGTGGCGTAGATAGCTCTCCACCTGGAAATCGGCATCAAACGAAAAGGTAGGATTGTCGCGGTCCTGAAAGCGGCGGCCGAATTTCCGGTGCAGCGCCGCATCCGAAAGGTAGGTGATGTGCGCGCCCATGCGCGCGACGGCGAGACCGTGTCGCGGATTGGTCCGTTCCACGAAATAGCGCCCGTGGCGCCATTCCGGATCGGCCATGACCGCCTGCCGCCCGACCTCGTGGAATGCAATGTTCTGGGCGGAATGTCGCGTCGACGTCGCAATCGGCAGCGCCGAGAACACGCGGCGCGGATAGCTCGCGCACCATTGCAGCACCTGCATGCCGCCCATTGAGCCACCCGCCATCGAGAACACCGAGGCGATGCCGAGATGGTCGAGCAGCATTGCCTGTGCGCGCACCATGTCGCGGACGGTGATGACGGGGAATTCGAGACCCCAAGGCATGCCGGTCGCCGGGTTGGTCGAGGCCGGACCGCTCGTGCCCATGCAGGCGCCGAGCACGTTCGGACAGATGACGAAATAGCGCTCCGTATCGATCGGCCGGCCGGGGCCGACCATGGTTTCCCACCAGCCCGGTTTCTGGGTGACGGGATGAACGTTGGCGACGTGCTGGTCGCCGGTGAGCGCATGGCAGATCAGGATTGCGTTGCTGCGCTCGGCATTGAGCTTGCCATAGGTCTGGTAGGCGATCTGAAATGGACACAGATCAATGCCGGCATCGAGCCGCAGCGGCTGATCCTTGCCGAAGCGCACGACCGGCGAATGCGGATAATCCGCTTCCCGCGCACGCTCGGCGGGATCAACCACGATGCTCAACTCGGCTTCGACCATGCTCAAAATCTCGATCCCGTCATGCGTGGGCGCGACCCGCGCATCCATCAAAAATTTTTCAAGCCCGGCAATGACGGCCATTAGCGGTTGTGACGGGCTTAGATAGGCCCTGCGGCGGGGCTGTCAATGTTTTCTTTGCTTTCAGCGGCTTGCGCACCTATCAATGCGGCGCGAGAGACCCGCATGAAAGTTTCAGTTTCGCAAGCGCCCTCCCTTGCCTCTCTGCGGCAGGAGATCGACGGCATTGATGAGGCCATGCACA
>CATPCO010000665.1 GCA_955652925.1 uncultured Xanthobacteraceae bacterium
CGAATGCCTGCGGCTATTGGCGAACGAGAGCGGACCGGCTAATTGGCGGAGAGGGAGGGATTCGAACCCCCGATACGGTTACCCGTATGCCGCATTTCGAGTGCGGTGCTTTCAACCACTCAGCCACCTCTCCGGGAATGGTAGCGACGCATGGCGCGCTTCGGTGGGCCAATTATCTGCCTCGGCCGGCCAGCTATCTAACGAGTGTGATCAGGTGGTACAAGGGCAAGACAGATCATGTCTTGCTGGGGTGCACACGATTACGGTCATTGCCGGGCGTTGACCCGGCGCTTCGTCCTGTTCGCAAGACGTTATCGTCGGGCAGGCGGATGCTCCTGCCCATGGCGCATCCCACAATCCATCGTGCTTGCCGCCGCGCTCGCACTCCTCGCGGCCATCGCGCAGCCCGCCCGCGCGCAGAAGCTCGAAGCGCGCTACGCCATTTCCATGACCGGCATCCGGGTCGGTCAGAGCGCCTGGACCGTCAAGATGGACGCCGAGCATTATTCGGTCGCCGCGACCGGCGGGAGCGTGGACATCATCAACGTGCTCCTGCGCGGGGAGGGGAGCGCAGAAGCCGCAGGCGACATCAAGAACGGGAACCTCGTGCCGACGAGCTTCTCCTCAAGCCTGGTCGAGGACGGCCAGAAGATCGATCTCAAAATGACGATGGAGGACGGCGTGGTGACGGCGGTCAAGGACAATGGGCCGCCGCCCGGTCCCGATCGCGTGCCGCTCACGCCGGCGCACGCCCAGGGCGTCATCGATCCGCTGAGCGCGCTGCTCCTTCCCAACGAAGGCAGCGACAGCACGCTCGCGCAGGAGAGCTGCAACCGCACGCTGGCGATCTTCGACGGGCGAAGGCGCTACGATCTCGTTCTGTCGTTCAAGCGAATGGAGACGCTGCGGGGCAGCGAATATGCCGGCCGCGCGCTCGTCTGCAACGTCATCCTGCGGCCCATCGCCGGCCATCGCGCCGACAGCATGATCATGAAATACGTGGCGGGGCGCCGCGACATGGAGATTTTCTTCGCCTCGATCACGGGCACGCGCTTCCTCGCGCCGCTGCGCCTCCAGGTGCCGACCTTGATCGGCACCATGGCCATCCAGGCGACCTCGTTCGAGATCACCGCCGCGGCACCGGCGCCGAATTGAAGTAATATTGTTGGACCGGCATAATGTTCGCGTCGTGTGATGCTTACATCAATGCGCGCATCACACCCGCGCGCCACGAAAGGAGAAACCCCAATCCGACTCGACCGGCTTCGACGCGAACTGCGCGGCAGCATTATCGCGCTCCTCATGGTCGGGGTGACCACGCTCATCGTCTATGGGCTCACGCTCTCGCTCGAAATCCGCCGCGGCTCGGCGGTCTATCTCCTGCCCGTCCTGCTCGCGGGCTGGCACCTCGGCCTCGTTCCCGCGCTCGTCGCCGCGGTCGCGGGCGTGCTGTGGTCCGGCTATTTCTTCTTCAGCCCCTATTACAGCTTCTTCGTCGTCCAGCCGAACGAGATCGTCAATCTCACCCTCTTCATGGTCGTCGCGGTCGTCACCAGCCATCTCGCCAATTCCATGAAGCAGCAGACCGAGCTTGCCCGCAAACGCGAGAAGGAAATGGGCAACCTCTATGCCTTCTCCCGTCGCCTCGCGGTCGCCTCGTCCGCCGCCGACATCTATCACGCCATCGCGGAGCACCTCGCCAATCTCGTGCAGCGCAAGGTCGTGCTGTTCGGGGCGGGGGCGCTGGCAACGCAGGGCGGCGCCTCGGAGCAGGCGCTGCTGAGCGAGCGCGTGCGCGCCGCCATTGCCGAAATCGAAGCGGGCCGCAGCCCTGCAAGCACCGTCGAGGACGGCGCCGGCGACGTCTGGTTCGTGCGCCGCGTATCGGAGAAGACCGCCGATTTCGGCGTCATCGCCATCGGCAGCGTGCCGGCGGAGAACGTCGAGGAGGTGCGCCAGCGCGTCGACGAGGTGCTCGCGGATGCCGCGGCCACCCTCGAGCGGCTCGACGTCGCGCGCGTCCTCAACGATGCCAGGATGCGCTCGGAAACCGAGCTCCTGCGCGAGGCGCTGATCGGCTCGGTCTCGCACGAGCTGCGCACGCCGCTCGCCTCCATCCTGGGCGCAGCCACCGTGTTGAGCAAATCGCCGGGCATTGCCGCCGACGAGCGGCTCACCTCGCTTGCGAGCGTCGTGCGCGATGAATCGGAGCGCCTCAACAACGACATCCAGAACCTGCTCGATGCCACGCGCGTAAGCCGCAAGCAGATCACGCCGCGCCAGGAATGGATCGAGCCCCAGGACATCGTGAACTCGGCGCTCGAGCGCCGGCGCCGTCGGCTTGCGAGCCACAAGGTTGAGCTCGACATGGAGACCAATCTGCCCCTCATCTACGTCGATGCCGTCCTGGTCGAGCAGGCCTTCGTGCAGGTCGTCGACAATGCGGCGAAATATTCGCCCGCAGGCTCGGCGATCATCCTCGGCGCCAAGCGCAACAGCCGTCACGTGGTGCTCTCGGTGCGCGACGCCGGCGCGGGCCTCACGGCCGAGGAGAACGGGCACATTTACGAGCGCTTCTTTCGCGGCGAGCGCCACGCCGCCACCACGCCGGGCTCGGGGCTTGGCCTGTGGATTGCACAGGCTTTCGTGCACGCAAATGGCGGCAAGATCGAAGCGGTCAGCGCCGGGGCTGACTGCGGCACGATGGTCGAGATTCACCTGCCGTTTGCAGCCACCCAGCCGGAGGTCGCGCCCGATGAGTGAAGCGCTTGCGCTGATTGTTGACGACGAAGTGCAAATCCGCCGCTTCCTGCGCGCGGGCCTCGAGCTCGACGGCTTTCTCGTCGAGGAAGCCGAGAACGGGACCGAGGCGCTCAAGCTCGCCACGCTCAAGGCGGCCGACATCGTCATTCTCGATCTCGGCCTGCCCGATATGGACGGCTCGGAAGTGCTCGAGCGCCTGCGCGGCTGGTCGACCGTGCCGGTGATCGTGCTCTCGGTGCGCTCGAACGAGACTGAGAAGGTGCGCCTGCTCGAGAATGGTGCCGACGATTACGTGGTCAAGCCGTTCGGCATGGCGGAGTTGCTCGCGCGCGCACACGCGGCGCTGCGCCGTTACGCCCGTGCCTCGGCGGGCGAGCCGGTGGTCAAGATCGGTCCCCTTGCCATCGATCTTGCGGCTCGCATTGTCACCGTTGAGGGCGCGCGCATCATGCTCACGCCGAAGGAATACCGGCTCCTTCAGATATTGGCGCAGCACGCGGGCAACGTGGTCACCCATCAGTTCCTGCTCAAGGAAATCTGGGGCTCGCCGCACCTCCACGATACCCATTACCTGCGCATCTTCGTGCGCAAGATACGCCAGAAGATCGAAACAAACCCGACCCAGCCGCGCATGCTGCTCACCGAGCTCGGCGTCGGCTACCGCCTCGTCGCCCCCGAGCCCTCCAACTCCGTCCCGGCGTAACCGGCGGCTGGAGAGCACAGCGCCGAAGCAAGTTGTAGGTTGGGTCGAGCACTTTGTGCGAGACCCAACATCCCCCGCGTGTCGCAAATGTTGGGTCTCCTGAAGATACAGGCGGCTACAGGCTGCGGTTGGAGAGCAGCGGGCCCTCGTGCGCTCACGCAGAAGATGTATATTGTATTGCAGTACAATGAAAAGTTGCGTTTTTTCGGAATGAAAACAAAAACACCAGCAAAATCAATAGGGGCGATTTCCAGGACTTGAGCCGAGCAGGCGCGACAGCAGTGCCGCGACGCAGCGCGGCTCCCCTGCTCATTCGCTGTTATTTACACAAGGGGAGCCCCGGGTGCACCCTTTGCGGAGAAACAAAACAGAAAGCGCGCATCAATGTCCTACGAGGCCCCCGTTGCCGACATTGCCTTTGCGCTCAAGCACAGCGCCGGCCTCGACGCGCTCCTTGCTGAAGAGCTCTTCGCCGATCTCGCCGAGGACACCGTCGCGGCGGTGATCGCCGAGGCCGGCAAGTTCGCTTCCGGCATTATCGCGCCGCTCAATACCGTGGGCGATCGCCACGGCACCCCCTTCAAGGACGGCGCCATCACCATGCCGCCGGGCTGGAAGGAGGCCTACCGCGCCTGGTGGCAGGCGGGTTGGAATGGGCTCGCGGCGCCCGCACAATGGGGCGGGCAGGATCTCCCGCAAGCGGTCAACGCCGCCTGCATCGAGATGTGGAATTCCGCCGCCATGGCGTTCGGCCTCGGCCCGCTCCTGACCATGGCCGGCGTCGACGCGCTCATCGCCCACGGCAGCGATGAGCTCAAGCGCGCTTACCTCCCCAAGCTCGTCTCCGGCGAGTGGATGGGGACCATGCAGCTCACCGAGCCACAGGCGGGCTCCGATGTGGGCGCACTGCGCAGCCGCGCCGAGCGCGCTCCCGACGGCAGCTACCGCATCACCGGGCAGAAGATCTTTATCACCTACGGCGAGCACGATCTCACCGACAACATCATTCATTTCGTGCTCGCGCGGTTGCCCGATGCGCCTGCGGGCAGCGCCGGCATCTCGCTCTTTCTGGTCCCGAAGTTTCTGTTGGGAAAAGACGGCTCGCCCGGCGAACGCAACGACGTGCGCGCCCACTCCATCGAGCACAAGCTCGGCATCCACGCCTCGCCCACCTGCACCATGGTCTACGGCGACCGCGGCGGCGCGACCGGCTTCCTCATCGGCGAGGAAAACCGCGGCATGTCCTGCATGTTCACCATGATGAACCGGGCGCGGCTTTCGGTCGGGCTGCAAGGCGTCGCCATTGCCGAGCGCGCCACCCAGCAGGCGCTCGCTTACGCGCGCGAGCGCAAGCAGGGCCGCGCCGGCGCGTCGGCCGAGCCGAGCCCCATTATCGAGCATCCCGACGTCAGGCGCATGTTGCTGACCATGCGCGCGCTCACCCGCGCTGCGCGCTCGCTCGCCTATGCCACTGCGGTCGCGCTCGATCGCGCCGAGCGCGGCAAGGACGAGACGGCGCGGCGCGCCGCGCACGAGCGCGCCTCACTGCTCACGCCGATCGCCAAGGCGTTCGCGACCGACATCGGTTGCGAGGTCGCCTCGCTTGGCGTGCAGGTGCACGGCGGCATGGGCTACATCGAGGAGACCGGCGCCGCCCAGCATCTGCGCGACGCGCGCATTGCGCCGATCTACGAGGGCACCAACGGCATTCAGGCGATCGATCTCGTCACCCGCAAGCTCCCGCTCTCCGGCGGCGCGACGGTCAACGCCTACATCGACGAAATCAGACACATCGTCGACGCGATCGACCGCAGCAACAATCCCGGTTTCGGCTTTACCGACGTGCGGCTGCGCGAGGCGGTGGATTGCCTCGAGCGCGCCACCCAATGGGTGCTCGCGCGGCTTTCCAATGAGCGCGACAATGTGTTTGCGGTGGCAACGCCTTATCTGCGCCTGTTCGCGCTCACCGCCGGCGGCGCGCTGCTTGCGCAGGAGGCGCTCGCGGCGAACCGGCTTGCCGGTAACGGCACCGATGCCGAATGCCGCACTGCGCTTGCGCGCTTCTTTGCCGACAACCTCGCCGTCCGCGCGCCCGCGCTCGAACGCACCGTGATGGCCGGCGCCGACAGCATCACCGCCTGCGGCGCTGCCCTGGAGTAATTATGCGCACGGTGCCACCTGTAGCCCGGATGAGCGCAGCGATATCCGGGAAGGCCGCTCCCGCATGTCGCTTCGCTCATGCGGGCTACAGTGGGAGAGGGCGCAATCATCCCCCATGACCACCCTCCTCATCACGCATTCCGCCTGTCTCAATCACCTCACGCCGGCGGGCCATCCCGAGCGGCCGGACCGGCTGCGCGCCATCGAGCGCGCGCTCGAGGGCGAGCGTTTCCAGAATCTCGCACGCGTCGAAGCGCCCGCGGCAAGCCTGGAGACCATCGCGCTCTGCCATCCCATGGACTACGTCACCGCCATTCGCGACGCGACGCCGCAGAACGGTCTGGCGCAGCTCGATGCCGACACGTCCATGTCGCCCGGCAGCTTCGAGGCCGCGCTGCGCGCCGCCGGCGGCGCGGTCTTTGCGGTCGATGAGGTGATGGCGGGCAAGGCCAGGAACGCGTTCGTCGCCACCCGCCCGCCGGGACACCACACGGAAACCGCGCGGCCGATGGGGTTCTGTCTCTTCAACAATGCCGCCATCGCCGCGCGCCACGCGCAGAAAGAGCACGGCATCGCCCGCGCCGCCGTCATTGATTTCGATGTCCACCACGGCAACGGCTCGCAGGATATCTTCTGGTCGGATGCAACCGTGATGTACGGCTCGACCCACCAGATGCCGCTTTATCCCGGCACCGGCGCAAAGAACGAGCGCGGCGAGCATGACACCATCGTGAACGCGCCGCTGCGCCCGGGCGACGGCGGGGTCAAATTCCGCGAAGCCTTCGAGAGCGTGATCCTGCCGCGGCTGCGCGATTTCGCGCCGGAGCTCATCGTGATCTCCGCCGGCTTCGACGCCCATATGCGCGACCCGCTTGCCAACCTCAACCTGCTCGAATCCGATTTCGAATGGGGCACGCGCAAGCTCATGGAGGTGGCCGATAAATATGCACAAGGCCGCGTCGTCTCGGTGCTCGAAGGCGGCTATGATCTGCAAGGCTTGGCGAATTCCGCCGCCGCCCACGTCGCCGCGCTGATGCAGGGATGAATTGACATGGCAGACAACGACCACGCCGACGTCGTGCGGCTTCCGTTCGAGCGCGCTATCGAGGAGCTTGAATCCATCGTCAAGCGGCTCGAAGAGGGCAAGGTGCCGCTCGAAGAGTCCGTTCTCATCTACGAGCGCGGCGAAGCGCTCAAGCGCCGCTGCGAGGAGCTCTTGCGTCTTGCCGAAGCCCGCGTCGAGAAGATCACGCTCGATTCAAGCGGCAAACCCATCGGCACCGAGCCGCTGGACGTGAAATAGGAAGTATCCAGCATGAGCTTCTTCCCCGGCAAAGATCCTCCGCCCGGCAACGCAACGGCGGACGCCATCGATCTCGTGGTCGTGCCGCGCAGCGTCGATCTCGGCCATTTCGCCGTGCGCCGCGCGCTGCCGCACGCGCGCCGGCGCATGGTCGGACCCTTCATCTTCCTCGATCATTTCGGCCCGGCCGAATTCCGCTCCGGCCAAGGGATCGACGTGCGGCCGCATCCCCATATCGGGCTTGCGACCGTCACCTATCTCTTCGACGGCGAGATCATGCATCGCGACAGCCTCGGAAGCGCGGCGGCCATTCGTCCGGGCGAAGTGAACTGGATGACGGCCGGGCGCGGGATTGTGCATTCCGAGCGCACGGCTCCCGAGCATCGACGCGACGGCGAGCCCATCCATGGGCTTCAGTGCTGGGTCGCGCTGCCGGTTGCGGAGGAGGAACGCGCGCCGGGCTTTGCGCACCACGACATCGCTGCGCTTCCTCTCATCAGCGAGAACGGTACCACCGTGCGCCTCGTGAGCGGCAGCATTTTTGGCCAGACCTCCCCGGTCGAGACCTTGTGGGAGACGCTCTTCGCCGATGCGACGATTGCCGCGGGCGATGCAATCCCGTTCGATGCCAATACCGAGGAGCGCGCGCTCTACATCGTTTCCGGCGAGGTCGAGATTGCGGGCGAGCGCTTCAGCGCAGGCCGTCTGCTGATATTGCGCCCCGGCGATCCCATCACCGTCACCGCGGTGAACGAGGCGCACGCCGTTCTCCTTGGCGGCGCGGCCATGGACGGTCCGCGCCACATCTGGTGGAATTTCGTCTCCTCGCGCAAGGAACGCATCGAGCAGGCCAAGGCCGACTGGAAGCTCGCGCGCTTCGACACCGTGCCCGGCGACGAAACCGAATTCATCCCGCTGCCTGAGTGACGCGCCGTTTCGTAGCCCGCGTTGAGCGCAGCGAAACGCGGGATCCCCGGATTTCGCTTCGCTCAATCCGGGCTACGGCTCGACCCAACCTACCGCTTGCGCAACGCGCGCAGATCCGGAAGGTTCTGCTTCACCCGCTCCATGTCCTTCCACGGATCCTGCCTGCGGCCGGCGAGCCGCTTGGAGAGATTGAGCACCGTATATTGATCCGCGCCCTTGCTGCGGCCGAGCTCTTCCCACGAGACCGGCGCCGACACCGGGGCGCCCGGCCGCGCGCGGGTGGAATAGGCGGCGACCGAGGTCTGCTCCAGCGAGTTGCGGAAATAATCGATGAAGATTTTGCCCTCGCGCAGCGACTTCGTCATCTTCACCACGTAACGATCGGGACTGTCCGCGTTCATCGCAAGCGTCACCGCCTGCGCAAACGTCTTCGTGGTGTCCCAGCCGGCGCCGTCGATTGGCAGCACCACATGCAGGCCCTTGCCGCCGGAAAGCTTCACGAAAGAAACGAGATGGATGGAGGCGAGCCGTTCGCGCACGTCGTGCGCCGCCGCAATCACGCCAGGCCAGTCAACGCCGGGACCAGGATCGATGTCGAACACGATGCGATTGCAGATATCCAGGCGCTCGATCATCGAGCCGCGCACGTGAACTTCGAGCACGCCCGCCTGCACGAGCGAAAGGAGCCCGTCGAGGTCCTCGACCGCGAGCACCTGCCGCCGGTTCTTGTCGATCACCGTCTTGAGATGCGTCTGCTCGAGACCCGCCGACGCGTGTTTCTGAAAAAAGCACTCGCCCTTGGTCCCATCCGGGCAGCGCAGCAGCGCAAGCGGGCGATCGATCAGGTGCGGCGCCATGCAGTCCCACACCGAGCGGTAGTAGTCGGCAAGGTTCGCCTTGGTGACCCCGGCATCCGCCCAATAGACGCGATCGGGATGGGTGAAGCGCACGGCCGTGGCCGCAGCGCCCCCTCCCCCTGCCCTTGCGGGGAGAGAGCCTGCCCCCGACTTGATCCGGGGCCTGGGGTGAGGGGATCTTGCCTCACCCCGCGACACGCGCCCCTCACCCGATCGCTTCGCTCGCGCCCCCTCCCCGCGCGCGGAGCGAGATGTTTTTCGCGCCGCGTGCGATGGTGCTCGTGCGGCCTGCGCGCGCGTGGAATGAGTTTCACGCTTTTTTCCATCTGTCTTCATGGGCGTCTCCCGAACAACCTCGCGCGGCGGCTTATCCTCGCGCACGCCCTTGAACGCGGCCTGGCGGACGAGCTTGTCCGCGGTCCAGCCGCGGAATTGCGACTCGATCACCGTTTTCGGCTCGACCCAATGAATGTCGCGGCGGCGTGCCTGCGCGCGGGGAATTTCATCAAACGGCGATTTGTCGATCTCGATTGCATGCAGCCGCTTCCATAGATCGCGCGCAACCGCATGCGTAAAGCCGGTGCCGATGCGGCCCGCATAAATGAGCCGGCCGTCATCATAATATCCAACGACCAGCGCCCCGATCGTGTTCGGCATGGCGGTCGAAGGCGAATAGCCGCCCACGGCGAATTCCTGCGAATTGGCGCATTTCGTCTTGATGAAAATGTCAGACCGGCCGCTGCGATAAGGCGCCTCGGCGCGCTTGGAGACAATGCCTTCAAGCCCGATATCGCAGGCATGTTGCAGGACAAGCTTGCCGCTCTCCTCGAAATGCTCGCTACATCTGATCGCCCCATGCTGCTCGCGCCCCACGAGCCGCGCGAGCTCCGCCTTGCGCTCAATGAGCGGCAAGCCCGTGAGATCGCGCGCGTCACGATGGAAGAGATCGAAAACGTAATAGATGAATCGTTCCCGCTCGCCGGCCTTGAGCGCAGCCTGCAACCCGGAAAAGCTCGAAACGCCGTTTGCTTCCTCGATCACGATCTCGCCGTCGATGAGCGCGGTGCGCGCCGGCAGCCGCGCCACGGCGGTCGCGATATTTCGAAATTTGTCGGTCCAGTCGAGGCCCTTGCGCGTGAGTAGCTTGACCGTGCCATGCTCGAGCCGCGCCTGAATGCGATAGCCGTCGAACTTGATCTCATGCACCCAGCCCTCGCCCGTGGGCGGCTCCTCGCGCAGCGTTGCGAGCGACGGCGACAAAAAATTGGGCAGCCGCGCACGCCGCTGCGACGCATCCTCCTTGGCTTTGCTCTTCTTTTTGCTCGGCTTGCCCGCGCCTCCCGCCGCTCTTGCGGTTGTACGCGGCGCGCGCGCACTCTTGCTGCCGCTCGCCTCCACGCGCGTGCGAGGTGCGGCCGTTCCCTTGGTCGCGCCGGCTTTCACGTTGTCCTGCACGCTGCGATTGGAATGCCAGACTCGCTTTCGCCCCTTGCCTTCGGCGATCTCGGGCATGGAGCGGCCGCTCACCACCGAGAGCGGTTTTTGCTCAAGGATGTCGGGGTCATCCGGCTCGCGCGCGGATTCATCGCGCGCCTTGATCAGCAGCCATGAGTCCTTGCTTTCGCCGCGCCTGCGGCTCATGCGCACGAGATGCCAGCCCCCGCGCAGCTTTTCGCCTTCGAGGCTGAAGTCGAGATGGCCCTTGGCCAGACCTTTGTGCGCCTCGCCCTCGGCAAACCAGTGCCCGCGATCCCAGATCATCACCGTGCCGCCGCCATATTCGCCTTGCGGGATGGTGCCCTCGAACGCGTTGTATTCGATGGGATGATCCTCGGTCTGAACCGCAAGACGCTTCTCGCCGGGGACGAGGCTGGGACCGCGGGTGACCGCCCAGCTCTTCATCACGCCATCGAGCTCGAGCCTGAAATCATAGTGCAGGCGACGCGCCGCGTGCTTCTGAACGACAAATCGATTTCCTTTCGTGCGCGCGGCTTGCCCGCGCGGCTCCGGCGTCACATCGAACTTGCGTTTCTTGTGGTAAAGCTGAAGACCCATGGCTTATCTAGAGAACTGTAGGGTGGGCAAAGGCGCACTCTCGTGCGCCGTGCCCACCATAACTCGACGACCGCGTGGGCAAAAGCAGATAGGTGTACGCAGTCTGCGCAAGCTTGACTGCGCCGCGCGCGGTCGAGCTTCTATCAACTAAGAAGTAGAACTTACCACAGAGCACGGGGGTTCCTGCGCGATTGCGGCGCGCGAGATACCCTACGCCGGAATGCTTACCTTTGTTCCCGGTTTGCCCTCGCTCCCTGCGCTGGCTAAAGTTGACGAAGCCGGGTAGGGGTATCCTGTGGAGTCTCACGTGTCCCAGCCCTCCAGAACGCCGCTACTCGATAGCGTCAAAACGCCAGCCGACCTCCGACGTCTTGACCGCCGCCAGCTACGCCAGCTTGCCGATGAGCTGCGGCAGGAGACAATTGATGCGGTTGCCGCAACCGGGGGCCATCTCGGTGCCGGATTGGGGGTCATCGAGCTCACGGTCGCCCTGCACTACGTCTTCAACACCCCCGAAGACCGCTTGGTGTGGGACGTCGGACATCAGGCTTATCC
>CATPCO010000666.1 GCA_955652925.1 uncultured Xanthobacteraceae bacterium
CGCGTGTTCCGAATTCGCGACCCGCGCGCGGATATCTTGCGAGCGGCCTTGCAGCAACTCGATCCGCAATCGGCGCGGCTTTCCCTTGCGCTCGAAGTCGAACGCCGGGCGGTCGCGGCGTTGGCGCGCCACAAGCCCGGACGCCGGCTCGAAGCCAACATCGAGATGGATGCAGCGCTCCTGCTCGATGCGATCGGTCTGCCACGCGAGGCTTTCACGCCGGTGTTTTCCATCGCGCGCGCACCGGGCTGGATCGCGCACGCCCTCGAGCAGCAGAAAACCGGCCGCATGCTCCGCCCGCGCTCGACCTATGTGGGCCGTTTGTGTGAGGAGTAGTCCAGTAAAGCGCCAGCTGATCGAGTCCTGTTAATTTCCTGTTTTAACAGGCGCGCGGGCGAAAAGCTGAGGGGACCCATGCGCATTGCGGTTCTCGGTGGCGGCAACGGATCGTTCGCGGCGGCGGGCGATCTTGCGCTTGCCGGACACGAAGTGCGCATGTGGCGGCGGGACAAAGCGGCCGTCGCGGCGCACTGCAAAGCAGGCGGCAGCATCCTGGTGAAGGATTTTGCCGGCTGCCACGAGGCAAAGCCTGCTCTCCTCACTCCCGACATCGAGGCAGCGGTCCATCAGGCCGAGCTGATTCTTTGTCCCGTGCCCGCGACCGCGCAGGCCGACATCGCGAAATTGCTTGCGCCGCACCTCGCCGACGGTCAGGTCGTGTTTCTGCCGCCGGGCACCTTCGGCTCGCTGCTGTTTGCGAAAACGGCGCACGCGGCTGGCAACCGCGCCGCCGTGGCTTACGCCGAGACGGGCACCTTGCCGTGGCTCACCCGCAAACACGGGGCGTTCGAAACGGCGATCACAGTGCGGGCGAAACGCCTGCCCACAGGAGTATTTCCGCTTGCTCGCAAGGAGCCTGCGCTCGCGCTGCTGCGTGCCGTCTTCCCCGGGGTCATCGAGGATTGCGGTGATGCGCTCTCCGGGGCGCTGATGAATGCGGGTCCCATCATTCACCCGCCGCTGATCATCATGAATGCGGGGCCGCTGCAGCATTTCGAGCGCTGGGACATTCACAAGGAAGGCACTCAGCCCGCGATCCGGCGGGTGACCGATACGCTGGACAAGGAGCGCATCGCGGTGCGTGAGGCGCTCGGCTATGCTCCCCCGCACTTTCCGCTTGCCAATCATTATGCGGCGGCAGGTGAGGAATGGATGTATGGGCGCGGCTCGCACGACCGTCTGACCGATTCCGGCGACTGGCGCGAGCACATCGTGCTCACAGAGCACCGGTACATGGTTGAGGATACCCGTTTCGGCCTCTCATTTCTGATATCCGTCGCGTCGCTCCTGGGTGTTGCAACCCCGCTCGCGCGAGCCTTTCTCTCCATTGGCTCGGCCGTCTGCGGGGAGGACTTTATGATGAGCGGCCGCACGCTCGGCTCGCTGGGTCTCGGCCATCTCGATCGGCGCGCCTTGACGCAATTTCTGCGCGTGGGATTTGCGTGAAAGCGCGCGAGCCCATTGCCTGCCTCGGCGCGGGCCGCATGGGACGCGGGATTGCGGTCGTGTTCGCCTATGCCGGGCACGAGGTGTCGCTAATTGATTGCAAGCCGCGCGCTACTGCTGAGTTCGAAGGCCTTGCTGCCCGCGCGCAGGAGGAGATGCGTGCCACGCTGCGCGATCTCGCCAGCTTTGGGCTGTTCGATGCGGCTCATCTGGATGCAATTGCCGGCCGGGTGTGCGTGGTTGCGGAGAGCGGCGCGCCCGCCGCGTTCGCAAGATCTGAGGTAATCTTCGAAGGCGTGCCGGAGGTGATCGAGATCAAACGCGACGTGCTGGCGCGCGCCTCAGCCCTGGCAGGGCAGGGGGCGATCATCGCCTCGACCACATCGACCATTCTTGCCGACGATCTTTCGGATGCGGTCATGCATCCGCAGCGGTTTCTCAATGCCCATTGGCTCAATCCCGCCTATCTTGTCCCGCTGGTCGAGCTTGCTCCAGCGGCTCAAACTCATCCCGCCACTGTTTCCCGGATGCGATCGCTCTTGGAACGCATTGGCAAGGTGCCCGTCGTCTGCGCGGCGCGTCCTGGCTATATCGTGCCACGAATTCAGGCACTCGCCATGAACGAGGCTGCGCGCATGGTCGAGGAGGGCGTGGCGAGCGCAGACGACATCGACAGAGCGATTAAATACGGCTTCGGTTTCCGCTTTGCCGTGCTTGGCATGCTCGAATTCATCGATTGGGGCGGCGGCGACATCCTCTATTATGCGAGCCGGTACCTCACCCAGGCGCTGGGCAACGAGCGCTATGCCGCGCCCGCAATCATCGAGCGCAACATGCGCGAGGGCCGGATCGGGCTTGGCACGCGCAAGGGCTTTCTCGACTACGAGAAACTTGACCTTGAGGCTTACCGCAGAGAGCGCCTCAAAGCGTTTGTGGCCATGCTCGGCTTTCTCGGTCTCACTCGCCCTCCGCTGTTGTAGGGTCGAGTTCTTACGAGTCCCAACATCGGGCAACCGCGAAAGAGCGTTGGGTCTCGCAAAGCGCTCGACCCAACCTACAGCCCCTCATGCGGAGTAGGTTGGGTCGAGTTCTTGCGAGACCCAACATCAAGCAGTGAGGCACAGTGGGGGGGCCCCCGCCAGCCCGACCCAACCACCCTGCCCCTGTGGATTGATGTGCAGAACCGGGCGGCGCGGACAACACATGCATGGAATTGCCTCGCTGTTCTGTCATCCTTTCGCCGCAGCTGCGATAAGCATTGAGGCGCTATCTGATTCGGGGGACAGCCAATGGCGAAGCCAGCAGTCATCATCGTCGGGGCGGACAAGGGCGGGGTGGGCAAGACGACAGTCGCGCGCACTCTCCTCGATTATTTCACCGCCCACCAGGTTCCGGTGCGTGCCTTTGACACCGAGGCACCCCGTGGCACGCTCAAGCGCTTTCACCCCGAGCTGACCGAAGTCGTCGATGTTGCGCTCGTCGCCGACCAGATGAAGATTTTCGACACGCTCAATTCGGCCGAGGCCGCCGTGACGCTCATCGACGTGCGTGCCGGTCTCATGTCGCCCACGTTGAAGGCGCTGCGCGACATCGGCTTTATTGACGCCGCCAAAAAGGGACAGATCACCTTTGCGGTCTTCCACATTCTTGGGCCCACGATCGCGTCTCTTGACGAGATCACCGAGACCGCCGCCTATCTCGGCGATGCGCGCTATTTCATGGTGAAGAACTTTATCAACAACACGCATTTCTTCGAATGGGACGAGGCCACCCACGCATCCTATTTCAAGCAGATCAAGGATGCGGTTGAGCTCGTCATCCCCAAGCTCAACGAGATGGCGAGCGAGCAGGTGGAATTGGCCTCGGTGCCCTATCTCACCTTCATCGCGAACAAGAAGCAAAGCGGCGAGCCCGCCTCCTACTCCTTCGTTTTGCGCGGTTACGTCCGCCACTGGCTGGGCAACGTGTGGGCCGAGTACGACCGCATCAACCTGACCGACATCGTTGTGGCCCGGGCGCCCACCGCCGCGGTGGCAAAGGTGCAGGCACGCGGCTAGCGCAAGCTCGCCCGTGCCGGGAAGCCAAGCTCACAAACCGGTCCTGGAGCACGCAAACGAGGACTCTGGCGGCTGCGGCCGTCCGCCGGCAGCGGAAAAAAAGCACACATCGATCTTCATCATTGCGTGTCCGCGTCCGCAGGTGGGAAAGACCTTTGTCGCGCGGCTGTTGATCGATTTTCTGCGGCTCAAGGGCACCGATCCTGTCGTCTTCGATCTCAACCCAAGCGGAGATGCGCTCTGCGATTATCTGCCCGGCCTTGCGCAGGTCGCGGATCTCAGCGAGATCAGGAGTCAGATGGCGATGTTCGACCGCCTGATTGTCGACGACGCGATCGCGAAGGTGGTCGATCTCAGCCACACGTCGTTCGAGCGTTTCTTCACGATCGCGCAGGAGATCGCGTTTTTCAAAGAAGCGGTAGGGCGGTCGATCGAACCTGTCGTGCTGTTTATTGCCGATCCCCACAGCGTTGCGATCAATGCGTATGCCGATCTTTGCAGTCGCTTGCGGGGGGGCATTACGATTCCGGTCTTCAATGACGGCACTCTGAAGGGGCAAAAGCTGCGCAAGGAGTTTCCGTTTGCGCGCGCGGCCGCCGTCCCGCTCTACATCTCCGCCCTTTCGCCCATGCTCAAGGCGCAGATGGAAAAATCGCGCTACTCCTTCGCCGATGTCCACGAGCGGCTTCCCCCCGGCATCCCGATCGGGCTTGCTTTCGAGCTTCGTTCCTGGACCCGGCGCACCTTTCTCGAATTCCGCGAGCTCGAATTGCGGCTGTTGCTCGAGAAACTGCGCGCATCCCTGCCGGGCCTGAGGCTGTAGCCGGTGATCCCCCGCTTGCGGGGGATCTCAATGCCCCTCGAACGAAATCAGCGTGCGCACCGGCACGTCAAGTTTGCGCAGCTTTTCGGCCCCGCCGAGATCGGGGAGATCGATGATGAAACAGGCCGCGAGCACCTGCGCGCCCATTTGCCGGATCAGCTTCACCGCCCCCTCGGCGGTGCCTCCGGTGGCAATGAGATCATCCACCAGAACGACGCGATCGCCGTTCGATACCGCGTCCTCGTGCATCTCCATCTCGTCGAGGCCGTATTCCAGCGAGTAGGCGATGGACACCCGCTTGTGCGGAAGCTTGCCCTTTTTGCGGATCGGCACAAACCCGGCGGAAACCTGGTGCGCGACCGCGCCACCGATTATGAAACCGCGCGCCTCAATGCCTGCGACCTTGTCGATCTTGGAGCCGGCCCACGGCTGCACCAACTCGTCGACGGCGCGACGGAACGCGCGCGGGTTGCCGAGCAGCGTGGTAATGTCCCGGAAGATAATGCCGGGCTTTGGATAATCCGGAATAGATCGGACCGATTCCTTGAGATCGTGCTCGAACTGATTGCTGACCATGAGGGGCTCACACCGGGTATTTCAGATGCACACGCGCGGTATATATCGCAATTGCGCGTTCGGGACAGCCTGAACGCCGGCAAACCATCCGACAAGCGCGACAGCGGCGCCTTCCATGCGGACTGCCTCTGAATGTCTCAGGCCCGGATCATTCCCATAATCGGAGGCGGGCCGGCGGGCATGTCATGCGCGCTCTGGCTCAAGAACTACGGCCTCTCCCCGATCATCATCGAGCGCGAGAATGCGCTGGGGGGAATGGCACGATTGAGCCCCTATCCCAATGATGGCTTGCTGGGGCGTCCGGGCGAGAGTGCGCAGCAGAATGCCGAGGCATTCGCCCGCCATATCACGCAAGCCGGTATCGAGACGTGGCTTGGAGCACGGCCTCGGCAGCTATGCCGCGGCAGCGACGGCCATTTCACGCTCCTCGTTGCAGGAGACAGTCCGCCCCCGGCTGAGTTTTTATCGTCTGCGGCCATCGTCATCGGGGTCGGGACAAGGTTTGCGGGCCAGGAATGGCTGGACAGCGTCGAAAACGCCAGGTCCATGGCCGCGCGCGGCTTCGTGCACGTTGGCGCGCCCTGGGCCGCGGAGCCTGGCCCTGAGCCCGGGTCCCACGTGGCCGTGATCGGGGGCGGCGACAACGCGTTCGATGTCGCGCGCATGCTGGCGGAAAAGAAGGTGCGCGTGACGATCGTCATGCGCAGTGAAAGGCCGCGCGCGCTGCCGCTGATGGTGCATCGCTTGCACAGCTTCGAGCGCGCCGGAATGGCGCAGGTCTTGGCCGGCCGGAAAGTGCGAGCTCTCGAGGATTACGATCGCAGGGTGCGGTTGCGCCTGGACGACGGCAGTAAGCTCGATGCCGATCATGTTGTTCTTCTCTGCGGGTACCTTCCCAATAGCGATGAGGCCTTTTTCGCCGCGCTTGCTCCTGCGCAGGACAAGCGTGGTTATCTCGTGGTGAACGGGAATGCGGAAACCTCCTGCCCCGGCGTGTTCGCGATAGGCGACATCGCCAATCCACTTCATCCGTCTATCGCGAGCGCGATTGCAAGTGGTGCGATAGCCGCGCGCGAAATCGCGAAGCGGATTTCAGACAGCCTGGGGTGATTTGACGCTTCGCCGCAGCACGCGTCCCGCTACCGCATCGAGCTTTTTCAGCAAGGCCTTATCGCGCGACTGCGGCGCCGTAATCAAGGCGGTATCGAGCGCGCGATCCGAGCCGATGGGACAAGGCTCGTGCCCTGCGGGAAAGTCCCTCGCAAGCCGCGCCACAAGCGCCTTTGCCTTTTCTGCGTTGGCGGTGAGAACGGAGATGATGTCCTGCACGGTTACGGCGTCGTGGTCGGGATGCCAGCAGTCGAAGTCTGTGACCATGGCGACGGTCGCGTAGCAGAGCTCCGCCTCGCGCGCGAGCTTTGCCTCCGGCAGGTTGGTCATGCCGATGACGGAATAACCGAGACCCTTATAGGTCATGCTCTCCGCATAGGTTGAGAACTGCGGTCCTTCGATGCAGACGTAGGTGCCCCCGCGCACGAGCATTATTCCCTCGGCCGCGGCGGCCGCGGCGATCCGCTCTTGCAGGCGGGGAGAAACCGGATGCGCCATGGAGACATGCGCGACGCAACCCTTGCCGAAGAAGGATCCTTGCCGGTTGAACGTGCGGTCAATGAACTGGTCGACAAGCACGAACGTTCCGGGCGGCAACTCCTGCTTGAACGAGCCGCAGGCCGAGAGCGAGACGAGATCGGTCACGCCTGCGCGTTTGAGCACGTCTATATTGGCGCGGTAGTTGATGTCTGACGGCGAGAG
>CATPCO010000667.1 GCA_955652925.1 uncultured Xanthobacteraceae bacterium
ACGAGTGCTGAAAGAACGCGCGCGCAAGCACGTTGGCGAGCACGACCGCCAGCTCGGCGAGGAGGGCCGTTATGACCAGGCCTTCGGCGCAGGAATCGACGAGGCGCAGGAGACTGGCGCGCGGAACCTGCACAGGTCCGGCCGCGGCCGGTTGCTGTGGGGCTACCTCCCGAGCGACTGCGCCGGTCGGCTCGAAAAGGTCAATGGAGCTGCGCGCGGTCATCGATAGCAATCTGAGGTGAAGCCTTCTCAGTTCGCAAGCGCAATCTCATCTGCGCGCAGGCAGGCAACGGAACGCGCATCGCCGAATGGGCGCAGTGCCGGAACGACTTCAGCGCATTTTGCCACCGCGTGAATACAGCGCGTGCGAAATGGACAGCCCGACGGCGGTGTAAATGCGCTCGGCGTCTCGCCCGGGAGGAGCAGCCTATTCTCGCGGGCGCGCGCGTGAATGGAGGGCGTCGCGGCAATCAGCGCCCGCGTATAGGGATGCGCCGGCGCGCCGAATAGCTGGGCCGCTGGGCCTTCTTCTACGACCCGCCCGAGATACATGACGAGCACGCGCTCGCAGAGATGGCGCACCACGTGCAGGTCGTGGCTGATGAAAAGCAACGCCAGACCCAATTGCGCGCGCAGGTCCGCAAGCAGATTGAGGACCTGCGCCTGCACGGAAACATCGAGCGCGGAGACCGGCTCGTCGGCAACGACGAAATCAGGCCGGCTCGCAAGCGCGCGGGCAATAGCAATGCGCTGGCGCTGTCCGCCCGAGAACTCGTGCGGGAGCCGCTGCGCATGGGCAGGATCAAGACCGACCAGGGCAAGCAATTCGTGCACCCTGTCCTGCACGGACGCGTTTGGACAGAGGTTGTGGATCAGAATTCCGTCGGCGATCTGCGCCCCGACCGGGCGGCGCGGGTCGAGGCTGGCGTAGGGATCCTGAAATACTATCTGCATCCGCCGGCGCAGCCGGCGCAATTGCGAGCGCGGCAGAGCTTCGAGATCCAGGCCCTCAAACAACACACGTCCGCGCGACGGCGGGATGAGCCGCAGCAGCATGCGCCCCAGCGTCGTCTTGCCACAACCGGACTCGCCGACGACGCCCACGGCTTCCCCCCGCCCAATCGCGAGATCAACCTCCTTGACCGCCATGATTTCGGCCGTACCCGCAAACAGACCACCCCGAGCGCGAAAGCTGCGCGACAAACCTTGCGCCTGCACGAGCGGCGCGCTCATGAAATCTCACGCCATTTGATGCAGCGGGACGCGCGGCCTGCCGCAATGATCTCCAGCGGCGGCGCAGCCGCCGTGCATTGCAGACCGGCATAGCGGCAGCGCGGCGCAAACGCGCAGCCGGAAGGCAGCGCCGATGGCAGCGGCACGACACCGGGAATCGCGGCAAGGCGTCGCGCGCCTCCTTCCGGCACGCTCGCAATGAGCGCCGCCGTATAGGGGTGGCGGGGCTGATAGAGCAGTTCGCGCGCCGGGCCTTCCTCCACGATTTCGCCCGCATACATCACGCAGACCCGGTCGGCGATCTCGGCCACGACCGCAAGGTTGTGGGTGACAAAGAGAATGCCCAGGCGCTCGCTTCGCGTCTTGAGGGCGGCAAACAGAGCCAGAATCTGCGCCTGGATCGTGACGTCGAGCGCCGTTGTGGGCTCGTCGGCAATCAGCAGGCGAGGTTCGTTCGCAATGGCAGCTGCGATCAGCGCACGCTGACGCTGCCCGCCGGAAAGCTCATGCGGGAAGGCCCGCGCGCGCCTTTGCGCATCGGGCAAGCCCACGTCACGCAGGAGAGCGATTGCCCGCTTGGTTGCGGCGGAACGGCTCAATGCGCCGTGGGCGCGGATTGCTTCCGCGATCTGATTGCCGACACGGTGGAGTGGATTGAGGCTCGCTGCGGGATCCTGAAACACCATGGCGATCTCGCCGCCGCGCAGTTTGCGCAGCTCGGCCTCGTCAAGGCGAGCAAGATCGCGCACTTGGCCGTTGCGATCGGTGAACAGCAACGTGCCGGCTGCAAGTCGTAGCGATGCAGGAAGCAGCCCCAGCAGCGCAAGCGCGGTCAGCGTCTTGCCCGATCCGCTCTCACCGACGACGGCAAGCGTCTCTCCCGGCGCAATGCGCAGCGAAACATCCCGCACCAGACGGACAGCGCCATATTCAATGCTCAGTCCGTCGACACGCATCAGGGAGGGCTTCTCGGTTCCTTGCGCCGTCGCCGCAGGCTGCGCGGGTACCCGCTTCCAAAGCCATCCGGTCCCGACGTGGCCGGCATGCGGATCGAACGCGTCGCGCAAGCGGTCGCACAGCACATTGAGCGCGATGACCGCGCCGGAGAGCGCGAGGCATGGCCACAACAGCAGCCAGGGCGCCTGCTCCATGGTGCTGCGCGCGCCGCGGATCATCAGTCCCCATGATGGTGCCGGAGGGACCACACCGAGCCCAAGAAACGAGAGCCCGCTTTCGAGCACCAGCGCCGCCGCAAGCGTGAGCGAGAACTGCACCAGCAGAGTGGGCGCGACATTGGGCAGGATGGTGCGGCCCAGAATGCGGTTTGCGCGTGCGCCGAGCGCTTCCTGCGCGGTCACGAAGTCGAGCTCGCGGACGGCCAGAGTTTCGGCAAAACACACGCGCGCGAATCCCGGCGCATAGAGAAGCGCAAGCGCAACAATGAGCGTTGCAGCGCCCGGGCCCATCAATGTCACGACGAGGAGTGCAAGCAGCAAAGGCGGAAAGCACAAGATGATCTCGGCGAAGCGCAACGTGATGAGCTCGACCAGGCCGCGGAAATAGCCGCCCAGGAGACCGAGCAATGTCCCCGCGACCGCGGCCGCGGCGGCTGCGAGCGAGGCAACGAACAGCGAGGTGCGCGCTCCCCAAAGGATGCGGCTGAGCACGTCGCGTCCGTACTCGTCCTGCCCAAGCGGATGCAGCGCGGAAGGGGGCGAAAGCCGTGCCGCAACGTCCATCCCGGTCGGATCGGGAAGCGGCAGAAGCGGCACCGCAAGCGCAATCGCGATGATCGCACCCACCACGATGCCGGGGATAAGAAGCTCACGCCTTGCGCGAGCAATCATCGGACGTGCCGCACCCGCGGATCGAGCACGGCGTAAGTGAGATCGACCGCCAAATTGAGCAGCACGAACAGGATGGAGATCACGAGCACGATGCCGGTCACTTCCGGATAATCGCGCAACTCGACCGCGCGCACGAGATAGCCGGAAAGACCCGGCCAGTTGAACACGTATTCCACCAGCACCGTCCCGCCCAGGAGCGAGCCAAGATGCAGAGCGAGAACAGTGACGACGGGAAGGAGCGCGTTGCGCAGAATGTGATTGAGCACAATGCGTCCCGGCGCGATTCCCCGCGCGCGAGCGGCGCGCACATAATCGCCCGCCGCGACTTCGAGCACCGACGCGCGGGTCATGCGAAAAATGACGGCCGCAAGCCCGAGCGCAATGGTGCCGGCCGGCATGGCAAGGACCAGAAGGTGCCCGAACGCGTCGCGCTCGAACGGCACATAACCGCCCGCCGGCACCCAGCGCAGCTTCTGGGCAAAGAGGAGGATCGCGACCGTGCCGACGACAAAGACCGGGATCGAGAGCGCGATGCCTGCCGCTGCCGAAGCCAGCCGGTCGGCGAGGCTCCCTGCATGTAGAGCGGCCAAGGTGCCGGCAGGGAGCCCGAGCAGAATCGCCAGCACCGCCGCAGCGGCGATGAGCTCCAGGGTGCGCGGGAGCCGCAGCGCGATCTCCGCTGCGACGGAGTGATCGTCAATGAGCGAGCTTCCGAGATTGCCGTGCAGGAGCGCGGCCAGATAATTCACGTACTGATCCAGCAAAGGTGCATCGAGGCCGAGCTTTTCGCGCAGCTCCGCGACGGTTGCCGGATCGGGAGCGACACCACCCTGGGAAAGCAGAAGCTCCGCGGGATCACCTGGAACAAGGTGGATGGCAAGGAACACCAGGGTCGCCACGATAAGGACCAATCCGGCGGCAACGCATATCCGGCGGACCACATAGCCGAGCATGATGTTCAGCCGGCGTTTGTCTGCTCCAAGGTAATGCCGGAGCTGAAGGTCAGAGCACCGGGGAGATTTTTGAAACCGGTGACATCCTTCGCCATGGCATATCCCTGGCTGCGCCAGGCGAGGCCAGCAATCGGCGCCTGCGTGATTGCGAGCGCCTCGATCTCTTTGTAGATGGCCTTGCGTCTGGCCGGATCGAACTCGGCCCGTCCCGCTTTCAACAGCTCCTCGATTCTCAGCACTCTCACCCCGAAGCTTCGGATGTAGGAGGGCGAGAGACTGCCATCGATCAGATTGGCAAGGCCATCGGGATCGTTGTTGTCGGCCGCAGTGCCGCCCACCGCCATGTCGTATTGGCCGCGGTTTCCGAGGGTGACGCGCGTGGCCCAATCCGGCAGGTTGAGCTCGGCGCGAATGCCGATGGCAGCAAGATTCTGCTGCACCACCTCGGCCGTATCTTTGTGCATCCCGTACTGCGCCGTTGAGAGCAGGCTGCAGCTCAATCCGTTCGGGTATCCCGCATCAGCCATGAGCTTGCGCGCAAGCGCGGGATCGTAGTTCCAGCCATCCTTGAGCTCGGGATTGAAGAACTCGCTCTTCTCCGTGATGGGCAGATGGGCGAGCGGCGAGCCCCGGCCGAAGAAAGCGGCCTTGACGATATCATCGCGGCGGATCGCGTGCGCCACGGCCTGGCGCACGCGGGCGTCGTTGAACGGCGGCTTGGTCCCATTGAAGAGAAGATACATGAAGGGGCCGTCGGTCGTGTCGAGCGCAAGCTTGCGATCCCTTGAGATCGCGTCCATGGATTGCCACGGCACATATTCGATGAGGTCCACGTCGCCTGCCTGCAGCGCTGCCACGCGCAGGTTTTCATCTGCATAGACAACCGCGCGGATCGCTTTGAGCTTGGGCAGACCGGGCTTGTAATATTTGGGAAAGGCCTCGACTTCGAGGAAGACGCCGCGCTCCTGCGCCTTCATCACGAACGGTCCCGCGCCGATCGGCTCGGAGAGTTGAGATTTGCGCGAAACAATCGGCAGGTGATAGCTCGCAAACCACTGCGGCAGGCTTGCCGCGGGCTCCTTCATCACGATGCGCACCGTGCGCGCGTCCGCGGTCTCGATCCGCTCGATCCCCTGCATCTCGGCACGGAAATAAGCGGTCGATTTCTCCGCACTGATCTGCTCGATGTTCCATTTCACATCGGCGCTTTCGACCTTGTCGCCGTTGTGAAAAAGCGCCTCGCGCAACTTGAATATCCAGGCGGCCGGCCCATCCTGCATCCATTGCTCGGCGAGCTCTCCGCGCAATGCACCATTGGCGTCATAGGAGAGAAGGCCGCGGTGGATCATCAGCTTGACCGTCCCGGCGGCCGTGCCGGCATTGGCCCAGGGCGCAAGACTCGGCGGATAGCTCGAGAGGCCGAACACAAGAATGCCGGGCGTGCGCGCCGCTGCGCTTGCAATGCACAGGAATGGCAGCGCGGCTGATCCGGCAACAAAGCTGCGGCGAGAGAGGGTCGGGGGCATGGCGGCTCTCCTTGGGAGGGCGTAGTTTAGCGCAGTTCCCGATCATGTTGATCGTGATGCGGCTTCGCAGTTTGCGTACCTCTCCCCAACGCAAGTCGGGCTCGCCCGACTTGCGCACTATATTGTGTACGGGCTCGGACAGAAAGGCGCGCGGGTGCTGCGCGAGTACGGGCACCTCATTAATCATCGGGTGGATTGGTCGGAGAAGAATAAGCGGGCTGGCAACCTCTTTATCGCTCACACGATAGAGGTGGCCGATTTCCTGATTCGTCTTGAGCTTGCTTGCCGCAACAGCGGCGACATTGGCTTCATTGGGGAAGAAGAAATACTTGCGCTTGCTGCGGAGAGAACGCAGGTCGCGCGCGAGCCCCTGCGCTGGGAAGCGGTGAGCGTAGAGCAGGGGAGACGAGAGCTGTGGTCGGTCATTCCCGATGGGATTTTCGAACTCTCGTTTGAAGATGGTAGTGCATCATATTTTTTGCTTGAAGTGGATTGCGGCACATTTCGATCACGCACAACCGCGCCGATCATCGCAGCATTGCGCGAAAGTTCAAAACCTATTTCGATGGGTGGCGCGCAGGGCGGCACGTCGAACAATTTGGACTCAAGCAAATGCGAGTTGCGACGGTCACCAACTCGCGGGAGCGAATGACAAAATATGATCGCCATTGTGCGCAGGATCACGGACGGCAAAGGATAGAATTTCTTCTTGTTTATCGATCAAGCAAAGCTTGGGCAGAGTAATCCGCTCGAAGCGCAGTGGGTTACGGGGAAAGGAGACAGGGTGAAGTTGGGGGATTAGCCGAAGTCTGTCCCATAATGGACTCATCATGGGACAGTCGGCGGGGCTCTGGCGGCCTGGGCATGTAATGTCTCTTGATGGGGGAGGAGCGGACGCCAATGTTGCAGTGCGGTAAAGGAAGAAAATGACCCGAAGCGGCGCTCGGCCAGGCCAAAATTCCGCACTGCAGCGAGGCCATGACCGTCCGACATGCCACGGACTTTTTCGATAGCATCGGCCCTTAGCGGATCGCAATTGATCCACTGCATGTTGGCTTTCGCAGGCGAAGCGGCATCGACAATCACGGCGCGTTGACGATCTGCTTGCACGCGGGGGGCAACCCGGCCAGCGTCAAAACCGGTTTCGGTTTGCTCGGCGGCGGGTGCAGCGTCGATTCCTTGAACCAGAAGTCGAGCTCGCTACTGCAGCCGTCGCTTGGGAGCGGCGGGGCTGGCGGCTTGCATTCCGCACTGTCTGCCGGACAGGCAATTTGGACATGAAAATGCTCGGCGTGACCATACCAGGGACGCACCTTGTAAAGCCAGGTGTGATCAGCTCCGGCCTCGCGGCACAGTGCCTTCTTGATCGCGGCATTGACTAAGATGCGGACGACCACCGGCTCCTGCGCAGCCGTTCGGATGAGCGCAGTATGTCTGTGGGTCCACAATTTCGGATCAACATCGCGCAGATCGAGCGCGACCACATCGGTGCCCGGGCCGAACTCGCGCTCCTCGCGGCTTTGCACGTGGTCTGGCATCGGCGTAAACCAAATATCGACGTCGAGGCCGATTTGATG
>CATPCO010000668.1 GCA_955652925.1 uncultured Xanthobacteraceae bacterium
TTGCCCCGCGGCTCTTCATAAAGTCGCGCTTTATTGTTACCGGAGTGCTAACGAGGGCCGATGCAGTCGTATGACGTGATCATCATCGGCGGAGGTCACAACGGGCTCACCTGCGCCGCTTATCTCGGCATGGCGGGTCTGAAGGTGAAAGTGCTCGAGCGCAGGGCCGTTGTGGGGGGAGCGGCGGTCACCGAAGAATTCTGCCCGGGATTTCGCAACTCGATCGCGGCCTACGCGGTAAGCCTTCTGCAACCCAAAATCATGGCTGATCTCGATTTGTTTGGGCACGGCTTGAGGATTGTCGAACGGCGCGCCCAGAATTTCGTTCCTGCTCTCAATGGGGAATACCTGCTCGCTTCGGAGGGCTCTACCGAACGCAGTGTGACAAGATTCAGTCGCCGTGATGGGGAGCGCTTTGACGCTTTCAATCGACAGATCGAGGCTGCCGCCAATTTCCTGCGCGGCCTGTTGTTGGAGGCACCGCCCAATCTGCACCGCGGCCTCCGCGCAAAGTCCGTCCGCGAATTATTCAACGCCGCGCGTTTCGGCAACCGGATTCGCAGGCTTTCCGCCGAAGCGCTGGATTGCGTGTTTGATCTGTTTACAAAATCGGCCGGTGATTTCCTCGATGGCTGGTTCGAGGGTGAACTGGTCAAGGCGTGGTTGGGTTTTGATGCCGTCGTGGGCAATTATGCGAGCCCATACACGCCTGGCACCGCTTACGTTCTCCTGCACCATGCGTTTGGTGAAGTGAATGGTAAAAAGCGCGTGTGGGGTCATGCGATCGGCGGCATGGGGGCGATCACGCAGGCCATGGCGAAAGCCGCCTCGATCCATGGCGTCGAAATCGAGACTGGTGCGCAGGTACGCGAAGTCCTGATCGAGAAAGAGCGGGCAGCCGGCGTCGTGATCGACGACGGCAGAGTGATCCGCGCAACGGCGGTTGCCGCCAATCTCAATCCGAAGCTCCTCTATACCGCGCTCGTTCCGCCAGGTGCGGTCGATCCTGATTTTCTTCAGCGCATGCAGGGGTGGCGCTGTGCCTCCGGCACGTTCCGCATGAATGTCGCGCTCGCGCAGCTGCCAAGCTTTTCCGCATTGCCTGGGCGGGATATTGCAGATCATCACACCGCGGGAATCATCCTTGCGCCGAGCCTTGCTTACATGGACCACGCGTTCTGTGACGCACGGCAATTGGGGTGGAGCCGCGCGCCCATCATCGAGATGGTGATTGCGTCGACGCTCGATGACACGCTCGCGCCCAGGGGCGCGCATGTGGCCAGCCTGTTCTGCCAGCATGCGGCGCCGGTGCTGCCCGACGGCCGCTCATGGAACGATCATCGGGAAACGGTTGCGGATCTCATGATCGAGACGGTCGAGCACTATGCGCCCGGGTTCAAGGCGAGCGTCGTCGGCCGGCAAGCCTTGAGTCCGCTCGATCTCGAGCAGGTCTTTGGGCTGACCGGAGGCGACATATTTCACGGCGCCTTGACGCTCGACCAGCTGTTCTGGGCGCGTCCCGCTTTGGGCTATGCCGATTACCGCTCTCCGCTGAAAGGGCTTTATCACTGCGGATCAGGGGCTCATCCAGGCGGCGGCGTGACCGGGGCCCCTGGCCATAACGCGGCGCGGGCGATTGTCGCGGATCGCCGCTGGAAGAGGTAGATGGGCTGCGCTTCACTCCGTCCCGGTGAGGCCCGCGTGCTCAACGACCTTGGCCCATCGCATGATTTCTGCATTGATGAAGCGCTGTTGCTCCTGCGGCGACGGGCTGTCGAGCGGAATGACGCCCAGTCGGAGCATGTTCGAGCGCACGTCCGGCATGGCGACGATCGCCTTGAACTCCCCATAGAGCTTCTCGACGATATCGGCCGGCGTATTGGCCGGCGCGACAATCATCACCCAACCGGCGCCTTCAAAACCTTCGAGGCCGGCTTCCGAGACGGTGGGTATTTCCGGGACAGACGGCACGCGGGTGAGCGTGGACACGCCCAATGCCCGCAGCTTGCCGTCTGCAATCAGCGGCACGGCTGCGACGATATCCCCGAACATCAGCGAAACGTGTCCCGCGACCACATCGGCCAAGGCGGGCGCGCTGCCCTTGTATGGAATATGCCGCATCTCGATTCCGGTCATGCTCTTGAACAATTCGGTGTAGAGGTGATGGGGGGAGCCCGGTCCTCCCGACGCATAAGAAAGCTCGTTCGGCCGGTCTTTCGCAAACTCGATAAACTCGTGCACTGAATGCAGGGGGAGCGAAGGATTTACAACGAGCACGAACGGAATGCGCGCGATGAATGCAACCGGTGAGAAATCCTTCGTCGGATCGTAGGGAAGCTTCTTGTAGATCGTGACGCTCGTGGCGAGTGATGCGCTGCCCCCCATCGCCAGTGTGTATCCGTCCGGGAGCGCGCGTGCGGCGGCAGCAAGCCCGAGCACGGAGGCGGCTCCCGGCCGGTTCTCGACCACGACCGCAGCCTTGCCCAGCCGGTCGCTGAGCTTGGCGGCCAGAATGCGACAAAGCGTGTCGACGGCGCCGCCGGGCGGCCAGGGCGCGATCAAAGCAATCGGGCGTGTGGGGTAGTCGCCCGCTCGCGCGCTTCGTTGCGTCAACGCCGCTGCCAGAAGCACGAAGGCGAACAGGCAAACACAAAGCCGCGTCATTCTCAATATCATGGCATCATCATGAGGCTCTGCTACGATCCCGGGCAAGCAGGCTCAACATTGCATGCTGCGCTCTATCCGGGAAGCGGACGAGCAGAGGTATAAAATGCATAATCCAATCTCCACACCGGTGCCCGTTGCTCACGCTTTGGCCGAGTTTGTTGCGATTTCACAGCGGAGCGATATTCCCGCTTCCGTTCTGCACGACGGGGAGCGCTCCATCCTGAACATGATCGGGACCGCTTTGGGAGCCGCGCATCATCCCGACTTCGAGCTTTTCCTCAACCTCCTTGCTCCCGTCAAAGGTCCTGCGCAGGCCACCATCTTCGGCCGGCATGAGCGTTTCGATAGTCTAAATGCGGCCTTTCTCAATGCGATCAGCGCGAACCTCCTCGACTTCGACGATACACATCTTGCCACCGTCATCCATCCGAGCGCGCCCGTTGCTCCGCCGCTCTTTGCATTGGCGGAGCAGCGAGGGTTGTCCGGGGCAGATTTGCTTCATGCTTTCGTGCTCGGTGTCGAGATCGAATGCCGTCTCGGCAATGCGGTTTCTCCCAATCACTACGCCCGCGGCTGGCACATCACGGCAAGCTGCGGGGTGTTTGGGGCTGCGGCTGCGTGCGCGAAGCTCCTTGGGCTCGATCCCAAGAAAA
>CATPCO010000669.1 GCA_955652925.1 uncultured Xanthobacteraceae bacterium
CCAAGTGCCAGGAGGAGACCTGAGCAGGTGCTGCAAAGCGAGTGAACAAAGGTGCGGCTACTCGATCACATCGTCGGCTAGGGCGAGCACCCGGTCTGGAATTGTGATCCCGAGCGCCTTCGTCGTTTTGAGATTGATGACGAGCTCGAACTTGGTCGGTTGTTCGACCGGAAGGTCGGCTGGCTTGACGCCCTTGAAAATTCGGTCGACGTAAAAGGCGGCTCGGCGAAACAGGTCATGGAGGTCTGGCCCGTAGGATATGAGAGCCCCTGCCTCGGGCCAGCGTCTTAGCTCGTGCATGGTTGGCAGCCGAGCCGCCGCCGCCAGTTGTAAAATTGTCGTTTGGTGAGCAAATAGGATGGGGTCCTCGACAACGTACAGCGCTTGCGCGTTCGCGCGACCGATATCCGAGAAGGCTGGAGCGAACTGTTCGGGCGTCTGCACAGGCAGGAAAATCAGTTCGACTGACAGTGAGGGCGCGGTTGTCTTGAGGCCTTCAACCACTTTGGCTTGGAAGGGGTGGTCCGGGTTCCACAGGACCGCGACTTTGGTAAGTTGCGGATTGAGCTCCTTAAGCAGTTGCAGCCGTTTGGGATAAAGCTCGGTTGCCATCATCGAGAGCCCGGTCACGTTTCCGCCAGGGTGGGCCAAGCTCTCGACCAGGCCCGACCCCACTGGATCGAGGACGAGGGCCATGACGATAGGGATCGTCGATGTGCTGCGCTTGGTCACCTCTGTGCCAACGGTACTATCCTGGACGATCATATCGACCTGCTCCGGACCAAGTCCGCGACCAATGCCGGTACTCGACTATAGTCTCCATTGGCCGATCGCCATTCGATCACCACATCGCGTCCCTCGGAACATCCCGCATCTCGCAGTCCCAGCCGAAATTGTTTCGCGGCCTTGCTCTCGGGTGACAACCCCACGAGCAGGAACCCAATACGCCGCCGCACCGGCACCTGCTGCGCACGCGCCGCGAGCGACCACGCGGCCGCTATGCCGCCAAGCAGAGTGATGAACTCGCGCCTTTTTAATCGATCGAACTGCATGCGCCGCCTAGAAGCTTTTGCGACAGCATAGCGGATTGGCAAAGGTCGAGTCAGGGCCTGCTGCACTGCGGAATTCCTGCCCGGCCAAGCACCGCTTAGGGTCATTAGCACGTATTACCGCACCGCAACATTGGCATCCGCTTCACCCCGATCAGCAGACATCACGCGCGCAAAATGGCGGCTGTACCGCTACCCTGATTTTGTGGCGGACGCTTCTCGAAATGGGGACCAAGCTAATCTTTGTTTGCCAAGAGCCGAAACAAACGAGAGCGGGCTGCATCCAGCGCACGCTCGACGCTATCCCGTGCGCGCGACGCGTCCCTCGATCGGATACGCCGGATCGCTGAACCCGGGCGTCGACGGATGGCCGGGCGGCACCAGGCGATCGATCAGCGCCTCGTCTGCCGCCGTGAACTTATAATCAAGCACGGCGGCGTAGCCGTCCCACTGCGCCTCGGTGCGCGGGCCCGCGATAGTGGCTGTCACAAGCGCGTTGTTGAGCACCCACAATACGGCGAACTGCCCGGCGGTCATGCCACGCGCCTCGGCGTGCTGCTTGATCGCCTGCGCGAGGCGCAGCGATTCCGGGCGCCATTCGGCCTGCAGCATGCGCTGGTCCTTGCGGCCGGCGCGGGTGTCGGGCGGCGGCTCGGCATCGGGCGCATACTTCCCGGTCAGGACGCCGCGCGCGAGCGGACTGTAGGGAACGACGCCGAGCCCGTAATAGGCGCAGGCGGGCAGATGCTCGACCTCGGGCATGCGGTTCATGGCGTTGTAATAGGGTTGGCTCACCACCGGGCGGTCGATGCCAAGCCGGTCGCAGATGGCGCAGATTTCCGCAACGCGCCAGCTCTTGTAGTTCGACACGCCGAAATAGCGGATCTTGCCGGCGCGGACGAGGTCGCCCATGGCGTACACGGTCTCGGCGAGCGGCGTGTTCAGGTCTTCCTTGTGCAGATAGTAAATGTCGATGTAGTCGGTGCCGAGCCGGCGCAGGCTCGCGTCGACCGCGCGCATGATCCACTTACGCGAGAGGCCGCCCGCGTTCGGTCCCTCCCCCATGGGATTGGCGAGTTTCGTGGCGAGCACCCATTGGTCGCGCTGGTTCGAGATGGCGCGGCCGGTCACCTCCTCGGAACGGCCGCGATTGTAGGCGTCGGCAGTGTCGATGAAATTGACGCCTGCCTCGCGCGCCTTGGCGATGATCCGCTGTGCGGTCGGCTCGTCGGTCGCGCCGCCGAACATCATGGTGCCGAGGCAGAGGGGCGACACCTTCAGCCCGCTGCGCCCGAGATTGCGGTAGTCCACGTGCGTCTCCCTCAGTGGCGGTCTTTTGGTTCGAGCGCTGCGGCACGAAGCGATGCCAAACTATATTATGCTTTTCGTTTTGGCCTGGGGGCAAACATGAATTGGCGGGAACTTCTCGTACCAGCGATGATGCGGCGCTTGTCCTTCCTTGCGTCAAATTCGAGGATGCAAATATGATCGCAGGATCAGCGGCTAAGAATTGGTGATGGTCAACGCTGTTGCCGGGCCCGGCAGAGACGACTCTCGCCTGAAGGCGAGAGTCTTTATCTCGTATTCCCGCAAGGACATGGCCTCTTCGACCGCTCTGGGGGCCCGCGGTCCGGCCAAGGGCGCCGAGCGTCCGCAGCACCTCCAGCACCGGAAATATCCTTCAGCCCTCCGGCACTCACGCTCCGTGCCAGAACCGGACGTTCCGATAGCAACTCGGCGCTAATCGTTCAAATCTCCCAAGCCAGCTCTCGGGGTCGCTGAAACCAGCGAAAGCCCTCGTGTTTGGTGATTGCGGCAATTCCGATCGGA
>CATPCO010000670.1 GCA_955652925.1 uncultured Xanthobacteraceae bacterium
AGGAGTTCAGTTATTTTTTCCAGAAGCTGCTTCCCCCCGCTAGGGGTGCGCTCAACCTCGCCTTCCATCAGCGAATCGTCCAAGATCACATCTGACAACGTACGAATGGTTGCATGTCCTCCAGCTATATCGTCTGCATTTCCGGCTCTTACTGTTCAATATATCGCAGCGCTATATGCGCCTCGCTCTTCACGTACACTGATTAACACCGGCGCGCTTTTGGAACAAATGACCACGCCACCCTGCTTCCATCTATCGCCGATCACATGCGCCCGGTGCGACAAGGAACACGAGCTATCGCGCCTCACGCCGGATTGAAACAATCGTCTCACCCGTATCGAGGTCTCGATCCAATCGGCCCAACGATTCACCATCATTCGGTGCTCGGCGAGGTATTCTGCCCGAATATAGGCGGCACGAACGAAGTTCACGCTCTTCATGGGCAAGTTGGCGCTCGATTACATCCGATCTAAATCCCATTTTGTTGAGAACGGTAGATGCCATGGGGCGAAAGCCGTGCACTGTCGCTCGGCTATGATGGCGGTTTCCGCTGCCACGGAGAACGGGCACTGCCGTGCTCAGCAGACGCTTTGGGGAGAGCGCCGAGGCCAGGAAAGGCCGCACAGTCAGCTCCTGGCTGGGACACCTCCGGGACACCAAACAAGCTCAGTTGGGCTAAGTCATTGATACTTTGGCGCGCCCGAGAGGATTCGAACCTCCGGCCTCTGCCTTCGGAGGGCAGCGCTCTATCCAGCTGAGCTACGGGCGCGCTGAAAGAGCGATTTAGCCGATCGGCCCTGGGGCGGCAACGGCAGCGTCTTGCCGCGGCAGCTCGACGCAACCTCGATCTGCGCTCCCCTCGCACTTGTGCCGATAACCGGTCCACCTTTTCCGGTCCGGGACTTCCCGCTACGCTCTTATCAGCACGTACAGCAGCCCCGGAGTCGCCCATGTCGCAAGCCGCCGAGAAACGCGAGCATCGGTTACCGCCGCAAATCAAGGATGCGCCGTTCAACTGGGAAGATCCGCTCGATTTCGAGGGCGAGCTCTCAGGCGAAGAACGCATGGTGCGCGACACCGCGCGCGGCTACGGGCAGGACAAGCTGTTTCCGCGCGTCCTCATGGACAACCGCGCGGAGAGCTTCGATCGCGGGATCGTCACGCAAATGGGAGCGCTTGGGCTCCTCGGTCCGACCATTGCGGAGGAATATGGCGGCGCGGGCCTGGGTTATGTGGCGTACGGCTTGATCGCACGCGAGATCGAGCGGGTCGATTCCGGCTATCGCTCCGCCATGTCGGTGCAGTCCTCGCTCGTGATGCACCCCATCTATGTCTTCGGCAGCGAGGCGCAGCGCAAAAAATATCTGCCAAGACTTGCAACCGGCGAGATCGTCGGCTGCTTCGGCCTGACCGAACCCGATCACGGCTCCGATCCTGGCTCGATGGCGACGCGCGCCGAGAAGGTAAGCGGCGGCTATCGGCTCACCGGCAACAAGATGTGGATCACCAATTCACCCATTGCCGATGTTGCGCTGGTCTGGGCCAAGCTCGACGGCGTCATTCGGGGTTTCCTGATCGAGCGCGGCACGCAAGGATTTTCCACGCCGAAGATCGAAGGCAAGCTTTCCTTGCGGGCCTCGATCACCGGGGAGATCGTGCTCGAAAGTGCCCTCGTGCCCGAGGAAAACTTGTTGCCGAATGCAAAGGGACTGGCCGGCCCCTTCGGCTGTCTTAACATGGCGCGCGCGGGCATCGCCTGGGGGGCGATGGGAGCGGCGGAATTCTGCTGGCATCGCGCGCGACAATACGTCCTCGATCGCAAGCAGTTCGGGCGTCCGCTCGCTGCCAATCAGCTCGTCCAGAAGAAGCTCGCGGACATGCAGACCGAAATCACGCTCGGCCTGCATGCGGCGCTGCGCCTCGGCCGGCTGATGGAGCAAGGCAGGGCGGCCCCGCCCGCGGTCTCGCTCTTGAAGCGCAACAACTGCGGTAAGGCCCTCGATATCGCACGCTGGGCGCGCGACATGCACGGCGGCAACGGCATCTCCGACGAATTCCATGTGATGCGCGTGCTCTGCAATCTCGAGACCGTCAACACCTACGAGGGCACGCACGACATTCACGCGCTCATCCTTGGACGTGCCCAGACCGGCATCCAGGCGTTTTTCTAAGAGCGTGCTGAAAAGAGCAGGGATGGCGGCAAGCAAGTAGGGCGGATTAGCGTAGCGTAATCCGCCGCACATCGAGCAAGGCGGCGGGTTACGGCGAAGACGCCTAACCCACCCCTACACTGCGGGGACAAGCTCGGCGAGCCGTTTGGTCATCGCGCTCCGCGGGTCGCTCAGCGGATCGAGCACGGTGAAATGATTGGTGCCGGCGATTTCCTGATAAGTCGCCTGCACTCCGCTCTTGCTCCACGCCTCTGCAATGATGCGGCTCTGGCGCAGAAACTCGCTCGATTCCAAGGCCCCGACCACGGCGTCAAAGCTGCGCCCATGCGGGGGCGCCGGCCAGAACAGAGGAGAGACCGATCGCGCCGCCGCCTCATCGAGGCGCAGGTCTGCCGCCATGCTCGTCTTGGTGAGTGGCGTCAGGTCGAACAGCCCTGAAATCGAATACGCGGCGCCTACAAGATCGGCCGGAGTCTTTGGATAAAGCGTGTGCCACGGCGTCGCCAGCATGGCAGCCGCGAGATGGCCGCCGGCGGAATGGCCGTAGACCATCATTCGCCGCTCGGTGCGAAGCCACAGAAACAAACAGGCATGGCGGATTTGCTCGATGATGTCTGCGATGGTCACTTGTGGGCAGAGGTCATAGCCCGCGACTGCAACTGCGACGCCGTGGGAATTGAGCCCACGCGCTACCTGGCTGAACATTCCCGGCTCGAGCGAGCGCCAATAGCCGCCATGGACGAATATCGCGAGCGGAGCCTTTGCAGCGGACGAAACGGGTCTTGGCCAGAACAGGTCAATCGTCTGGCGCAGTGTCGAACCGTAGCTCAAGCCCAGCTCGGCGCGCCGCCCCTTCATCGCCTCGGCCCGATGATCCTGCGCCTCGCGCGCCCAGCGGGCAAAAATGTCGGGATGCTCGGGCACCCGCGCGCGGTTATTGTACTCGACCTCGTAATCGATTGGCATCGCGTGCTCGTTTCTCCAACTAAGTCCTATCATCTCCCCGCGGGGTCGGGGAGTGAAGAGGCGGCTTTGCGTTGCGTCCAAACCTCGCTATCTCAGAAGCATGAAGGTCAACGGCAAACCCAGCCGCACCATCTGGCTTGAACCGGACCGCTGGTCGGTCGGCATTATCGATCAGACGCAGCTGCCTCACCGCGTGGTGCTGGCACGGCTCACCGGCCTGAGCGATGCCGTGCGCGCCATTGCCTCCATGCAGGTGCGCGGGGCGCCCCTGATTGGCGCGGCGGCAGCCTACGGCATGTGCCTGGCGTTGCGCGCCGATTCCTCCGATGAGGCGCTCGAAAGCGCATACCGGGCGCTGCTCGCGGCCCGGCCGACGGCCATCAACCTCAAATGGGCGCTCGACGAGATGCTGGCCGCCGTTCGCAATCGTCCACGCGAGGAGCGTCTGGCCCTCGCCTATCAAAGAGCGGCGGAAATTTGCGACCAGGATGTCGGCATTAATCGCGCAATCGGACGCCACGGAGCCGAGCTCATCGCCGCTGTCGCTGCCAAGAAGAAGAACGGCGCGCCGGTGCAGGTCCTCACCCACTGCAACGCGGGCTGGCTCGCGACCGTGGATTTCGGTACCGCGTTGGCTCCCATCTATGTTGCCCACGAGAATGGGCTCGCCGTCCATGTCTGGGTCGATGAGACCCGGCCGCGCAATCAGGGTGCCGCTCTCACCGCCTGGGAACTCGGTCAGGAGCAAATCGCGCACACCGTCATTGCCGATAATACCGGCGGTCATCTGATGCAGCACGGCATGGTGGACATGATCATCGTCGGTACCGACCGCGTTGCCGCAAATGGTGATGTGTGCAACAAAATCGGTACCTATCTCAAGGCGCTTGCGGCAAGCGACAATGCGGTGCCGTTCTATGTCGCAGCTCCTTCCCCGAGCATCGATCATGGCGTGAGCGACGGGCTCACCGGGATCCCCATAGAGCAGCGTGCGGGAAACGAGGTCGCAACCGTGACCGGCCGCACGTCCGATGGACGCATCGAAAGTGTGCGGATCGTGCCGGACGGCTCGGAGGTTGCCAATTACGCATTCGATGTAACGCCTGCGCGCCTCATCACCGGCCTTATCACGGAGCGCGGGATCGTGGCACCGACCCGAGAGGCGCTGGCGGCTTTCAGGAGTCGATGATCAGTAGGCCGTAATCAGAATAGACTCCCGGCGGGTTTTCTGATTACTGATTGCTGACCCCTGAGTATTGTCATGCGTGTTCGGTTCAGTAACGAAATCAGACCGGTTGCCTTGCCGGGACTGCTGCATTCCATGAGCACGAGCTCGCTTGCCGCCTCTCTGCCTGCTGACGGCCGGCAGTCGCCGACCGCGCTCGCGATTACGCGCGGGGTGAGGCGGCTCATGCACGCGTTCGGCTATTCCGTCATCAGCGAGCTGCCGCTCGCTTCGGGGCGGCGCGCCGATCTCGTCGGACTCGGCAGCGACGGCGAGATTTGGATCATCGAGATCAAATCGTCGGTTGCGGATTTGCG